>JAMFTA010000023.1 GCA_026225565.1 Caulobacter sp.
AGCCCCAGGCCATGCGGACGCGCCGCCAGACTGTCGAGCACGTGTTCGGAACGCTAAAGGCCTGGATGGGCGCGACCCACTTCAAAACCAAACGGTTGAAGAACGTCTCTGGTGAGATGAGCCTGCACGTGCTGGCCTATAACCTCAAGCGCGTCATCGCCATCCTCGGCGCCCGCCCGCTGATCTCAGCGCTACAGAGCTGAACGGGCGTGCTTTTACCGCCCAGCCCTGCGACCCTAACCGATCAGAAGCAAGTTCTCACACAGCCTCGGTGGGGAGAAGAGCGTGACGCTCCTATCCCCCCATCCTCCCACGCTGTCATCCCGGAACCTGCGGAGCAGCTATCCGGGACCCAGCGCTTCCTCCGGCGCCGTCGCCTGGGTCCCGGCTCTCCGCTTCGCTACGGCCGGGATGACAGGGAGGGGAATGCGGGGATAGGCTGCGGGATAGGGCCGAACCGGCGCCTCACTCGTCCGGGATGATCAGGTGCGGCGCGTCGGGCGGGCGCACTTCGAAGAGGCCGATGTCCAGGGGTTGCTGGGGTTTCATGGCCCTGAGCGGCTGACGCGAAAGGGCGCGCAGGGTGCGACTGTCAAGCTCGCCCGCCTCCGGATCGCGCCGCAGCTTGCGCGCATGATCGGCGGGGGCGTGTTCGGCGCTGTCGATCCGCCAGTAGGAGATGGAGAGCCGCCACAGGGCCGCCCCGCCCGGCTTGGGCTGGGGCCAGCGGCGACCGTCCTGGTTGACCGGCTTGATCGGTTCCCTGGACTTAGCGCCTGGCGCGACGGGTTGCAGCCGCGACCAAGGCTGAGCGGCGGTCCCGCCGAAGACCTCTATCAAGGCCGCCTCGGTGGCGAAGGCCGGCCCCACCGCCTCGGAGACGAAACTCACCGCCCCGCCGGCCAGGTCCGCGGCCTCCCGCCCACGCGCGGCGAGGCCGCGTGGCGCACGGATCGCCTCGTCCGCCGATGCGGCCACGGGATAGAGAATGCTCATCTTCACCCCACCTTAGCCTCTATTCCGTCACTCCTCTTGCGTAGATTGCAAGGTGAGCCGATATTTGATCGGCGCCCCCTGTGGCGTTTTGAGAGGATTTCTTCGCGATGAGCGACTTTAATCGCGGCGTGGCCCGCCCCTGGGCGACCGGCCAAGCCGATATGGCGGTGGATGCCGGGCTACGGGCCTTCATGCTCGGCGTCTATAACAAGATGGCGCTGGGCCTCTTGCTGTCGGCCGCCCTGGCCTGGGCGACCTCGCACGAGCCGATCGTCCAGTATCTGTTTCGGGTGGACGCCACCGGTCGCGCCGTCGGCATGACCGGCCTCGGCACCGCCCTGATGTTCGCGCCCCTGGCCGTGGTGCTGCTGGGCAGCTTCGCCATGCGCAATGTGACGGTGAAGAATTCAGGCGCCTATTACTGGCTGGTGGTGTCCTTGCTGGGCGCCGGCCTTGGCCTCGACGCCCTGATCTACACCTCGACCTCGATCGCCGCGGCCTTCCTGGTGACGGCGACGGCGTTCGGCGCCCTCAGCTTGGTGGGCTACACCACCAAGCGCGACCTGACCGGCATGGGTTCGTTCCTGCTGATGGGCCTGATCGGAATGGTCGTTCTTTCGCTGCTCAACGCGCTGGTCCTGCACCTGGCGGGACTGCAATTCATGGTGCAGGTGATCCTGCTTGGCGTGTTCGCCGGCCTGATCGCCTTTCAGACCCAACAGCTGAAGATGACCTACTACCAGATCGGCGGCGACGCCGAGGGTCTGGCCGTGGCCACCAACTTCGGCGCCCTGAACCTTTATCTGGACTTCATCAACATCTTCCAGATCATCCTGTCCCTGTTCGGCGGGCGCCGCTAAGCCCGGCCCACACGGCTAAGACGATCGAGCCCCGGAGAGCGATCTCCGGGGCTTTTTCGTTGTCTGAGCCCTTCTCCCCTTCGGGGAGAAGATGTCAGCGCAGCTGACAGATGAGGGGAGCAGGTGCGATGACCTCAGGGCGGCGGATCCCCTCACCCTCCCACGACCCCTATCGGGTCGCGGGTCCCTCTCCCCAGAGGGGCGAGGGTTGGATCGTCTATTCCACCACCCGGAATTTGCGGGTGTCGAACACCTTGAGCACCTGCTCAAGTTCGTGACCCCGGCGCAGGATCAGGCCGTTCTGCCCAAGCACCGCCCATGCGCCCTGGCGGCGGGCCAGCTCTGGACGCTTCTCCACCCGGTAGAGGGGGGCGTCGCCGGCGCGGCGGAACACGCAAAAGGTCGCCGCCTCGTCGCCGCCGTTGATCGCGTAGTCCTTCCAATCCCCGGCCGCCACCATCCGGCCATAGAGGCGCAGCAGCCGGTCCAGCTCGGGGCGATCGAAGAGCACCAGCGGCGTATGGGGCGGCGATGGCGGCGGCGAGAAATCGAGACTCATGACCCCATCAATCTAGGCGTTCCGCAGCGTCTGAAAAGAGGCGGCCTTCAGCAAGCCCATCAGGGCGCAGACATTGCGCCGCCTTCATCATCAGACACGAAATGGCCCTATTCCGGTCTCTTGGGCGCCCCATCCACCCTCGATAAGGTGATGGTCGGCCGGTCGAGACAACTACCGGTCTGGATCCTGAACAGCCCCCCCAGCCCCTCTGGATCGGCGGCTCGATCGGCCGACACTCTACCGAGAAAGCCCGCGCGCTCCCCCTAGCCGCGGGCTTTTCTTTGTCCGCAGCTCGCTGCGACAAAGGCGCCTGAGCCGGCTCAGAGGCCCTGGACGATGATCGCCCGATAGTCGGCCGCCCTCTGCCGATGGGGCAGGGCCGCCTGATAGGCGGGGCTGCGATGCCAAGCCCTGGCGTCCTCTACCGTCGGGAACTGCAGGACGACCACCCCATCGGGCGCGGGACCTTCCAGCGCCTCGACCGCCCCATAGACCGCCAGCGGCTTCAATTTCTCCGCAAACGCGCGGATGCTTTCACGATTCATCCGCTGATATTCGGCCATGGCCGCCGCGTCGCGCACCGGCTCATCGCGAATGAACAGCATATAGGCGGGCATGGGCGACTTCCTTTCCGAAGGGCGGGTCGATCCCGCCATCGTGACGGACTCTAGGATTTGGTTGGCAGCTCGATTTCAGCCTTCGCCGTGGCCATGGTCACTCCGAGCTGAGTCTTCATCTTGCAGTCCACCTGCACGACGCTGCGGCCCTGCTCATCGACCCGCTTGTCGACGACCTGCGCCGTCATGAAGGTGGCGTCGCCAGTGAAGGCAGGCGCGCGGTAGGCGGAATTGACGTGGACCACCTGACCCCATTCCCCCGCCCATCCCGCCAGATAGTCGAGCACCCAGGCCCCCATCGAGGCGCCATAGCCATAGGCGCGCGGCATACCCACATAGCGCGCCCAACGGGGAAACAGGTGGCCGCGCGAGGGGCCGAAATAGGCGCCGTCGGTGAACTCCGGATTGATCCGCTCCATCACCCCGTCGTTCTCATGCCCCGCCATCTTGGGATCGAAGCCAAGGGCTTCCAGATCCAGGGTCGGGCGGTGGGTTCCGCCCCACATGGTGAACAGATAGGCGCGCCATTCGGTGGTTAAGCTGGCGATGCTGTGGGGACCGAAGATGCGCAGAGGCAGGACGTCGCCGACCTTGCTGTCCTCCCAATAGCGTTTGCCATGGCCGAGGGCGTGCATCATCTCGATGAATTCGAGCTTGCGCTGCTCCAGTTCGCTGAGCGCCTCATCGCTCCACTCGGGATCCTCTGTCGCTTCCAGCGAGCCCATTTCGAGGGCGAGGTCGTTGCGATAGCGGATGGTGGTGGAGCGCTGTTTGGCGATCAGATCGCCATCCTGATTGTGATAGTTGTTGTCCCCCCGCTGAAAGCAGGTCGGCCCGGCGAATTTGGTCTCCTTGACCACATAGTCGAAGGGGATCTTTTCGTTGTGGATCATGTCGCCGCCAAAGATGCGCGGACCGTAGAACCACCATTCGTCGCCGCCGAAAATCAGGTGCGAATTGGCGATCCGGCCGACGCAGGCAGGCCCCGCGCCATGCCCGTCATCGGTCGCCACCGCAAACGACTGGGGCGCGACCAGCCGGCCATAGCGTCCCTCGGCGGCGAAATCGTGATCGTAGTGCAAGAGGTTGGGGTAATGCATGGCCTGCGCCCAGCGGCGAAAGTCGTTGTTGTGCAACGGCTCCTTCATGCGCGCGGGCTGGATCGGCTTGCCGAGATAGTTGTCGAGGTCCGAGCAGTCGAGGGTCCGGTCGGTCATCGGTCTTCCTGGTCTGGAGGTGGTTTTGGGTAAGCGGACACGCCGATCGCTCAACGAGTCTTTATCGGCGCCAAGCCGGCGAGCCCACGGGCGGATCGCCGGTTCGGCAAGATAACGCACCGGCGGTGGCCCAGGGCAGTGTCAATGGACGTTGAGCCCCAACTCGCCGAGCAGGCGCGCGGCCTGTTCGCCAGAGATGGTCGCCCCGCGAAACAGGGCGGCGTCGACCAATCGGAGCCCGCCCAGATCGGCGGAGCGCAAATCCGCCCCTTCGAACCGCGATCCGGCCATATTCGCCTCGCGCAGGCTGCAGTTGTCGAACACCGCCCCGCGAAAGTCGCACTTGCGTAGATCGGCGCCGCTGAAGTCCAGCCGATGCAGGGTTTGCTCGCGAAAGCTGCACCTGGGCAGCTTGGCGTTGACCAAAAGGGTTTCGTCGAACCGCACATCGAAAGCCTTGGCGTCGGTGAGATCGGCCCCGGTCAGCTTGCAGCCGGTGAACGAGACGGACGCCAGGATGGCCCCGCGCATCACCACGTTGTTGAAGTCGCTCGCGGCGAACACGGCGTCGGTCAAGTCGGCGTGGGCGAAGCTTGCGAAGGCCCCGCGGCAAGCGCGCCATGTGGATCCCTCGAGGGTGGCTCGGGCCAGGCTGGCGTGACGCAGATTGCACCGCTCGAACGTCCAGCCGGAGAGATCTAGGCCCGCAAGATCGGCCGCCTCCAGATCGCAATCGATCAGGTGGGCCGGAGGCGGTGCGATGGCGAGCCCCTCCACGTCTGCTCTGGATAGGGTCCGGCCACAGATGGCGTCGCCGGAAACTAGGTCATCCATGGCAAGGTCCCCTCCTGCGGCGTCCTTCCCATGATCGGATGCTCAATCCTCTTCCTTCGGGCGGCCCGCCGCCAGGGTGGCGCTAAGGCCGCAGACGGCGGCGAAGGACAGCCACCAGCCGGGGGCGGCGTTGCTGTGGGTCTCGTGGATCAGCCAGGTGGAGATGGCGGCGGTGAAGCCGCCGAAGAGGGCGGTGGCCAGACTATAGGCCAATGAGAAGCCAGACGCGCGCACCTCGGCTGGGATCACCTCGGTCAAAAACACTACCATCGCTCCGTTGTAGCTGGCGTAGAGGAAGCTCAGCCACAGCTCGACGATCATCAGCCGCCCGAACGAGGGCGCCGCCGCCAGCCAGGCCATGATCGGCCAGGCGGTGAGCAGCATCAGTATGGTGCAGGCGATCAGGATCGGCCGGCGCCCGATGCGGTCGGACACGGCCCCCATCGTCGGCAGCCAGAACAGATTCGATAGGCCGACGCAGAAGGTGACCAGCAGATTGTCCATCGGCTTTAAGTGCAGCAAACCCCCGAACGTCGGGGTGTAGGCGGTGATCATGTAGAAGCTGACCGTGGTCATGGTCACCAGGCCGACCCCGATCAGCACCTTGTTCCAATGGCGCACCAGGGAGGCGAGGAGGACCTTCAGTTCCGGCGGCTTGCCCCGCGCGGCGAAGGCCTCGGTCTCCTTCATGTGCCGGCGAAGGAGAAAGATCAGCGGGACGATGGTGCAGCCGAACAGCAAGGGCAGCCGCCAGCCCCAGTCGTCGATCTGCTCGGGCTTGAGGGTGAGGCTGAGGGCGACCCCGATCACCGCCGCCGTCATCACCGCCACCTGTTGGCTGGCCGACTGCCAGGCCACGTAGAAGCCCTTGCGCCCGGGGGTGGCGATCTCCGACAGATAGACCGAGACGCCCCCGAGCTCGGCGCCGGCCGAGAACCCCTGCACCAGCCGTCCGAACACCACGATGATCGGGGCGAGGAGGCCGATGGCGCGGAAGGGCGGGGCCAGCGACAGGGTCAGCACTCCCACCGACATCAGGGCGAGGGTGAGGAGCAGCCCCTTTCGCCGTCCCGCCTTGTCGGTATAGGCGCCCAAGACCACCGCCCCGATCGGTCGCATCAAAAAGCCGGCCCCGAAGGTCATCAAGGACAGCATCAGGGAGGCGAACGGGTCCTTGCTGGGGAAGAAGGCCCGGCCGATGGCGCTGGCGTAGTAGCCGAACACCATGAAGTCGTACATCTCTAGGAAATTGCCGCTGGCCACCCGGGTCACCGCCCAGATCTTGGCGGCGCGGGAAGCGCCCGAGAGGCGCTCGACCGGGCTGTCCGGGGTGGGCGGGGCGGCGGTGCTCATGGGGCCCGGTCTAACGGTGGGGTTTGTCCTCGTCGACGGGCAATCATGAGGCCCCGCTTAACGACCGGCCGCCGGAACGATCTTAGACCGCCGCGTCGAGAAGGGCGTCGCGCACCAGGTCCGGCCGCTCCATGGGCAGGAAGTGGCTGGCGCCCGCCACCGTGATCAGCCGCCCCCGCCGATTGCCGGCGAAGAAGGCCTCCCCAGAGCCGATACGGCAGGTGGATCTCCGCTCGGCATGGAAAATCTGGATCGGCGTCCTGATGCGGGCGGCGGCGGCCCATGGATTGTGGGCGTGGGCGGCGAAGATGGCCGATTCCATCTCAGGCTCGCAGGCCAGCTCCACCTTTCCGTCCTCCCGTTCCCGGGCGCCGCCGGCCACATAGTCGGCCAGCATGACGTCGGACCAGGTCTTGAAGGCGCCGCGACCCTTATAGGCGGCGAACACCGCCTCCACGCTGTCGAACACCGCCCGGCGCTTGGCGGCGCCCACAGCGAGGGGTGTTTGCCGCAGCGCCTTGGAGCCCCAGGGCAGGTTGGCGAGGATCATCTGGCTGCGGGTCAGGATCACCGGCTCGAACAGCACAAGTCCGCTGACCGCGCTGGGTCTGGCGGCGGCGGCCAGGAGGGCCACGGTGCCGCCCATGGAGTGTCCTGCCAGCACCGGCGGCGGCCCATCCAGGGTCGCCAGCAAGGCCAGAAGGTCGTCGCGGAACGGCTTCCAGGAGCGCAGCTTTTCCGGTGCGATGGGCAGGCGGCTCTGCCCATGGCCGCGCTGATCCACCGCCAGGATACGCATCCCCGGCGATAGGGGGGCGAGGATGGAACGGTAGGTCATGGCGTTGAAACCGGTGGCGTGCAGGAAGACCGCGTCCACCGGCCGCTTCTCGTCGCCGAAATCCAGCGCCGCCATATCCCCGTCCGGCAGGCGGATCATCCGCCGCCGGGGCTCTTGAAACATCGCCGCGTCCATACGCGCTCTCCGCACCTAGTCTCTGAACGTAGTCTTCGCAGGCCGCCGTTGAAAGGGCCGCCGCCGTCTCGCGTGGCGCCGGCTTCATCAAAATGCCAAACTGGGGCGATGAGCCCCAGCCGCGAACCCTTCAGCGACAGTGAAATCGAGCGCTACGCCCGCCATCTGGTCTTGCGCGAGGTGGGCGGCCAGGGTCAGCAGCGGCTGAAGGCGGCCAAGGTGCTGATCGTCGGCGCCGGCGGGCTAGGCGCTCCGGCGGCCCTCTATCTGGCGGCGGCGGGCGTCGGCGTGATCGGGATGGTCGACGCCGACGTGGTGTCGCTCTCCAACCTGCAGCGTCAGGTGCTCTACACCACCCGTGACATAGGCCAGCTGAAGGTGGGCGCCGCCAGCGAGGCGCTACAGGCGCTGAACCCCGAAGTGCAGATCGAGGCCCACGCCCTGGCTCTGGACGCCGCCAATGTGGCCGGGGCCATCGCCGGCTACGACCTGGTGCTCGACGGAACCGACAATTTCGAAACCCGCTTCCTGGTCAACGCCGCCTGCGTCGAGGCTGGAAAGCCGCTGATCTCCGGCGCCATCGAGCGATGGACCGGCCAGGTTGCGGTGTTCGACGGCCGGCCCTGTTACCGATGCCTGGTCCCGGAGATCCCGCCGGGCGCCGAGACCTGCCAGACCGTGGGGGTGGTGGGGGCCTTGGCCGGTGTGATTGGGTCGATGATGGCCCTGGAGGCGATCAAGCGCATCGTCGGCGCGGGCGCCGATCTTTCCGGGCGGCTGTTGATCTACGACGCCCTGGCCGCCGAGACCCGCACCGTCAGGCTGACGGCCGATCCAGATTGCCCGGTCTGCGGGGCGGCCCCGCCCCTCAGTGAAGGCGGCTAGGACGTTCCGCACCGAAACGGCTGGGCGGCTCGACATGGCCCGCGGGGTCGGGGTGGATCAGCACGTCGGCGGTGGGAAAGGCCGCCATCACCCGCGCCTCCGCCGCTTCGACGATGCAATGGGCGGCCTCCAGGGTCTGGAAGGGATCCAGGTCCACGTGCATCTGGATGTGCATCCCCGAGCCGGAGGCCCGGGTGCGCAGGTCGTGGACTCCGAGGATCTGCGGGTCGTTGAGGATGCAGTCGACGATCGCCTGCCGCTCGCCGGTCTCCAGCTCGTGATCCATCAGGTGGTCGCCCGCCTCCCGGAACACCGTCACCGCGCCCCAGAGCAGCCACAGCGCCACCACCAGGCCGGCGGCGGCGTCCCAGCGGGGATCGCCGGTCAACCGCGCCAGACCAAGCCCGATCAGGGCGGCGACGTTGGAGACGAGGTCGGCCATGTAGTGGGCCCGGTCCCCTGACACGGCCACCGAGCGCGCCTGCTTGAGGATTCGCGTCTGGGCGGCGACCAGGCCGACGGTCATCACCAGGGAGATCCCCATGATGATCAGCGCCCAGCCCTCGTCGGCCACCGGGGCGGGGTGGATCAGCCGCATCACCGCCTCCTGCGCGATCAGGGCGGCGGAGGCGAAGACGAGGCCCCCCTGCAGGAGGCTGGAGAAGGCCTCCGCCTTGCCGTGGCCGAAGCGGTGCTCGGCGTCCGGCGGCGCCGCCGCGACCCGAACGGCGACGAAGGTGGCCAAAGCCGCCAGCACGTCCAGCCCCGAATCGGCCAGAGAGGCCAAGAGCGCCACCGACCCGCCCCGCCACCATCCGATCAGCTTGATCGCCGTCAGGAAACCGGCCGTCGCCACCGAAACGGCGGTGATGGCGAAGGTCAGTTTCGCCATATCGGCGTGGGAAAGCGGGGTAGGCTTGTTCATATCTCGGAAACCTTGGCTTGGGGCTTCATTAAGCTCTGTGGGTGCAAAATGCGCCATCTCGTCACAGGTCGGAGAACCGAATGTTGGCTGTCGCCCGGGGGCGCACCAAAAGCGCCGCCGTCCAAAAGCTCGGCCTTGGCGTCTCCAGCTTCGGGCTGGACGCCAGGGAGGCGAACGGACGCGGACGCTTGTCGGAAGCCGAGGCCATGGCCGCGGTGGCCCTGGCGGCGGATGCGGGCGTGCGCCTGATCGACGTCAGCGCCCAATATGGCGACGCCGAAGCCGTGCTGGGCCGGGTTCTGCCCGAGGCCCCGCCGAGCGCCCCGCCCTTTCGCATCGTCACCAAGACCTCTTCCATCGTTCACGGCCCCGCCCTGGTGGAGGCCGCCGCCCGCGCCTCGCTGCAACGCATGAGGGTGGAGCGCGCCCACGCCATCATGGTGCATACGGCGTCCGACCTTTTGGGCCCTGACGGTCCGGCGCTTTGGGAGCGCCTGGCGCGGCTGAAGGACGAAGGCCTCTATGAAGCCGTCGGCATCTGCGCCCGCGCCGAAGACGATCCCGTGGGCCTGGCGCGGCGCTTCAAGCCCGACCTGATGCAGGTGCCCACCAGCCTTTTGGACCAGCGCCTGGTCAGCGACGGAACCCTCTCCACCCTCGCCGAGATGGAGATCGAGGTGCAGCTGCGCTCGATCTTCCAGCAAGGCTTGCTGTTCCTGCCCCGCGCGGGATTGCCCGACCATGCGGCGGAGTGCGGCCCAAGGCTGTCGCGCATTCGCCGCACCATCGCCGAAGCGGGCGCCGATCCCTTGCAGGCCGCCCTCGCCTTCGCTCTGAACCGGCCCGAAGCCTCGACCGTGATCGTCGGCGTCACCTCCCTGGCGGAGCTGCGGGCCACCCTGGCCGCCGCTGGGGCGCCGACCCCGACCCTCGACTGGGATGCGCTGAAACTCGACGCCCCCGCCGCCGTGCTGTCTCAGCTGGGAGCGGCGGCCTAAACCACCGCCACCGTCGATGCCGATCGCAAGGCCGCGTTGGCGATGGTCAGCTTGGCGAAGCTCCAACCCTCGGCGGTCTGCTCGATCTGCTCGATCAACAGGCGCGCGCGCTCCACCGCCGCCTGGCGCGGCGCGGCCCAGGCCTCGATCGCCGCCCCCATGTCCGACGGCGGCTTTTTGTTCAGGGCCATGATGGCGCCGACCCGCGCGGTCTGCTCGCCGGTCATCTCCTGGGTCAGCTCGCGCACGGCCTGACGCTCGTAGGGATCGCGCCCGCTGACGCCGGCGGCGGCCGCGCGCAGCCGATCGAAGCCGAACCCCTCGCCCACCGCGTGATAGAGGGTCGCCGTCGGGATCGCCTCCCACCGCGCCGCCTTGGCCAAATCGGCGATGTCGGTGGTGGCGGTCAGGGGGCGCAGCGCCGCCACCGCCTCGGCCAGGATCCTAGGCGCCCCGGCCTGGACGAAGGCCTCCACCCGCGCCGCGACCGCCTGTTGCTCGAAGGCGGACAACAGGCCGACGCCTGCGGCCGCCAGGGCGTCGGCGGCGGGGCGATAGGCGTCGATGAGTTTTTGCACCGCCGCCTTCTGGGTCATGGCGCGGCGGGCCAGCCAGAGGGTCTGGCCGCGCAGCACCTCGGCGATCTCCTGATAGAGGGCGAGTTGCGCGCTGGCCGGGACTTTCAGATCCAGAGCGCTGACCGCGCGCCAGCTCTCGTCCAGGCGAAACACCTGCCGCGCCGCCTCGAAGGCGATGACCGCCGCCTCGGCGGTGCAGCCGGACGCGCTCTTTAGCCGCGACATGAAGGTCGGGCCCGCCATGTCGACCACGGCGTTGGCGAGGGTGGTGGCGATGATCTCGCGTCGCAGGCGGTGGCGCTTCATCTCCTTCTCGAACTGCGCCAAGGGGCCTGGGAAGTAGTGGACCAGGGTCTTCTCGAAATAAGGGTCGTCGGGGGCGGCGCCAGCGACGATCTCGGCGGAGAGTTCAAGCTTGCCGTAGGCGGTGATCACCGCCAGCTCCGGCCGGGTCAGGCCGCGCCCTGAGGCCGCGAGCTCGCTCACCACAGCGGCCCCCGGCAGCCCCTCGACCTTGCGGTCCAGCCGCCCGGCCAGCTCCAGCTCGCGCATGAAGCGGCCATGCACGTCCAGATCGGCGACGGCCGCAGCTTCCTGCAGGGAGAGAGCGAGGGTCTGGGCGTAGTTGTGGGCGAGGACGTGGGCGGCCACCTCGTCGGTCATGGAGAAGAGCAGGGGATCGCGATCCTCCGGCTTCAGGCCGCCCGCCCGCTCCGCCTGACCGGTGAGGATCTTGATGTTCACCTCGTGGTCAGAGGTGTCGACGCCTGCGGAATTGTCGATGGCGTCGGTGTCGATGCGCCCGCCGGCCCCTCCTGCTCCAAATCTGGCGAAGGCGATGCGCCCCGCCTGGGTGAAGCCGAGATTGGCCCCCTCGCCGACCACCTGGGCCCGAAGATCGCCCGCATCGACGCGCACAGCGTCATTGGCCTTGTCGCCCACATCGGCGTGGCTCTCGTTGGCGGCCTTCACATAGGTGCCGATGCCGCCGAGATAGAGCAACTCCACCCTGGCCTTGAGGATCGCCTGGATCAGCTCGGCGGGGGCTAAGGCGTCGTCCTTGATATCGAGGAGGGCGCGGATCTGCGGGGTGAGGGCTATGGTCTTGGCGGTGCGCGGGAAGACGCCGCCGCCCTTGGAGATCAGCGCCTTGTCGTAATCGTCCCACGAAGAACGCGGCAGCTGGAACAGCCGCGCCCGCTCGCTCCAGGAGAGGGCCGGGACGGGATCGGGGTCGATGAAGATGTGGCGGTGATCGAAGGCGGCGACCAGCTTCATGGCCTTCGACAACAGCGCCCCATTGCCGAACACGTCCCCGGACATGTCGCCGACGCCGACGCAGGTGAAGGGGGTGGTCTGGATGTCCTTGCCGAGCTCGCGGAAGTGGCGCTTCACCGC
>JAMFTA010000200.1 GCA_026225565.1 Caulobacter sp.
CATGGTCTCCTGGTAGCGGGCGACCTCGTGCGGCACGCCGAAGGCGCTGTCCAGCTGCACCGGCGACAGGGGCACGCGCTGCACCGGCTTGTCGTTGATGTAGAGCACGCCCTGCTTGACCTGCATGCGGTCGCCGGGAAGCCCGGTCAGGCGCTTGATGTAGTCGGTGTGGCCGTCGCGGGGCAGCTTGAACACCACGATGTCGCCCCGGTGCGGCCCGTGCTGCAGGATGCGGCCATGAAACAGCGGCGGCGAGAAGGGGATGGAGTTCTTGCTCCAGCCATAGGCGAACTTGGAGACGATGATGTAGTCGCCCTCAAGCAGCGTCGGCTCCATGGAGGCGGACGGAATGGTGAAGGGCTGGAACAGGAACACCCGCAAAACCAGGGCGATCAGAAGCGCGTAGACCACGGTCTTGCCAAGCTCGAACATTTCGCCAGCCGAGCCCTTGGGGCGGGCCTTGGCGGTCTTTTCGGCTTCGATGGCGTCGGACGAAGCAGTGGTCATGGACGGACGGTCTCTTGGTCGCGGTTGCTGGGTCGCGGATATGGGGCGGGTGGATAGCTGCGTAAAGCGTCAGCTTGAAGGCGGCAAGCGATCTCGCCTGACGGTGGTCTTAGACGACCGCCTCGGGAACCGCCTCGATGACCACGAAGGCCTGGGCATAGGGGAGCTCATCGGTAAGGGTCAGGTGGATCACCGCCACATGGCCCGGCGGGGTCATCACCGCCAATCGCTCCGCCGCGCCGCCGGTCAAGGCCATGGTCGGCTGGCCGGAGCGCATATTGGTCACCCCCATGTCGCGCCAGAAGACGCCGCGGCGGATGCCGGTGCCGAGCGCCTTGGCGCAAGCCTCCTTGGCCGCGAAGCGCTTGGCGTAGCTGGCGGCCCGGTCGTTTTTGCGCTCTGAACGGGCGCGCTCGACCTCGCTGAAGATGCGGCCGGTGAAGCGGTCTCCGAAGCGGTCCAGGCTCGATTGGATGCGCCGGATGTCGGTCAGATCCGAACCGATGCCGAGGATCACGCCCCGGCCCCCGCCCGGGCCGCATCCATCAAGGCCCTCATGCGGCCGATCGCCGCCTCAAGGCCGATGAAGATGGCCTCGCCGATCAGGAAGTGGCCGATGTTCAGTTCCTTCACCTCTGGGATAGCGGCGATGGCGCTCACATTGTCGTAGGTGAGGCCGTGTCCGGCATGGACCTCCAGACCCAGGCGCCCGGCGGCGGCGGCGCTCGTTTGCGCGGCGTCGAGGTGGGCGGCGACGGCGCCCAGGTCTTCAGCCAGCACAGCCTCGCAATAGGCGCCGGTGCAAAGCTCCACCACCGGCGCGGCCAGGGATTTCGCCGCCTCGATCTGGCGGGCGTCGGGATCGATGAACAGCGAGACGCGGATGCCGGCGTCGGCCAGGGCGCGGACCTTCGGCGCCAGGCGATTGTGCAGGCCGGCGGCGTCTATGCCGCCCTCGGTGGTCACTTCCTCGCGCTTTTCGGGGACGAGGCAGACGGCGTGGGGTTTGATGCGCAGCGCGATCTCGATCATCTCGTCCGTCGCCGCCATCTCGAAATTCAGCGGCACCGGAAGCTCGCGGATGAGGCCCTCCATGTCGGCGTCGCCGATATGGCGGCGATCTTCCCGCAGGTGGGCGGTGACGCCGTCGGCGCCCGCCTTAGCGGCGAGCAGGGCCGCGCGCAGGGGATCAGGATAGGGCGCGCGCCGGGCGTTCCGGATGGTGGCCACATGGTCGATGTTGACGCCTAAGCGCAGGCGGCTGGAGGAGCCGCTCGTCACGCCTTCAGTCTCCGGCTGCCGGGGTCTTCCACCGGCAGGGCGGCCAACTCCGGCGGCAGGGCGTCGGCGGGATAGGAGGGCACGTCGAGGCTCGCCAGGGCGATCAGGGGCACGCCTACGTCCGCCTTGCCGCCCGAGCGATCCACCAGGCAGGCGGCGCAGACCACCTCGCCCCCCGCCGCCTTTATCGCCGCGATGCATTCGCGCGACGACAGGCCGGTGGTGACGATGTCCTCGACCATCGCCACCTTGGCGCCGGGCTCCAGATAAAAACCGCGGCGCAGTTTGAAGGCGCCGCCCTCGCGCTCCACGAACATCGACGGCAGGCCGAGCTGACGGCCGGTCTCATAGCCGGGGATGATGGCGCCGACGGCGGGGGAGATCACCACCTCGATGTCGGGGGCGAAGGCGCGGATCTTCTCGGCCAGGGCCTTGCACAGGCGCTCGGTGCGGGCGGCATCCATGAACACCCGGTTCTTCTGCAGGAAGGCGCCGCTGTGCAGGCCCGAGGAGAGCACGAAATGCCCAACCTTGAGGGCGTCGGCGGCTTTGAATTCGGCGAGCACGTCTTCTGAGGTCATGGACCTGTGATAACCGGCTCGCCCAGACGGAGCAACGCCGTTGCGCGCTGCTAGTTCTGCGTCCGCTCGACTTCTTCGACAGAGGGGTTGGCGCGCAGGGCCGCGACGATATTGGTCAGGTGGCGGGCGTCGCGCACGTCCACGTCGATGTCCACGTCGAAGAAGTCCGCCTGGCGATGGTGCATCCTCAAGTTGACGATATTGCCCCCAGCCTCGCCGATGGCGGTGCAGACCAGGCCGAGGACCCCCGGGGCGTTCCTCACCGTGGCGGTGAGGCGGGCGCGGGAGATGGTCGAGCGGTCAGCCTCGGGGGTCCAGTGCAGGTCCCGCCACAGGTCCTCGCGGTCCTCGTATTCCTCCAGGCGCGGGCAGTCGATGGTGTGGACGGCCAGCCCCTTGTCCGGCTGCACGATGCCGACGATGCGGTCCCCTGGCACCGGCGAGCAGCACTCGGCGAAATGCAGGGAGACGCCGGCGGTCAGGCCCGAGCCCTGCACATAAAGCTTGGCGCCTTTGCCGTCCTCGATGCGGCGGCGGGCGGCGGCGGCGGCCATCTCTTCCGGTTTCAGGCCCGGGAAGACCGCCTGCAGGATGTCGGTGGGGGAGACGCCGCCCCGCTGCACCGCTTCGAACAGTTCGTCCTCGCTGGCGACGGCGAAGCGCTCCAGCACCTGGCGCAGGGTCACGTCGGCCAGGGCCTTGCCGGCGCGCACGAAGGTCTGCTCCACCGTCGCCCGCCCGAGCTTGGCGAACTCCTCCCTTTCCGCCAGGCGGATGTGGCGGCGGATGGCCGAGCGGGCGCGGCCGGTGACGGTGAGGGAGCGCCAGTCGGGCGGGGTCTCCGGCTTGGGGCCGCGAATCACCTCCACCACGTCGCCGTTCTGCAGCAGGGTGCGAAGCGGCCGGATCTCGCCGTTGATCTTCACCCCGACAGTGGTGTCGCCAATGTCGGTATGGACCGCATAGGCGAAATCCAGCGGCATGGCGCCCCGGGGCAGGCTGATCAGCCGCCCCTTGGGGGTGAAGACGAAGGTCTGGTCGAGGAACATCTCCAGCTTGGTGTGCTCGACCAATTCGTCCGGCTCGCCCCCGTGGCCCAAGACCTGGACCAGTTGGCGGATATTGTTCAGGGGGTCGCGGCCGCCCCCGGCCTGGGCGGCGGCGGGATCGAAGCCATAGCTCTTGTCCTTGTAGCGCCAGTGGGCGGCGACGCCCTCTTCGGCGATGCGGTCCATCTCGTCGGTGCGGATCTGCAGCTCCACCCGGATGCCGCGCGGCCCGACCACAGTGGTGTGGATGGAGCGGTAATTGTTGCGTTTGGGGGTGGAGATATAGTCCTTGAACCGCTCGGGCACCGAGGGCCAGGTGCGGTGCGCGACGCCGAGCGCCCGGTAGCATTCGTCCTCGGTGTCGACGATGACGCGGAAGGCGTAGACGTCGGACAGCTGGGAGAAGCCCACCGACTTGCGCTGCAGCTTCCTCCAGATCGAATAGGGCTGCTTTTCCCGTCCGAACACCCGCCCGGAAATGCCGACCCGGCTGAGCTGGTAGGAGATTTCCCCCGAGACCATGGCCACCGCCGGCCCCTGGGCGGCGCGCAATGTGTCCAGCCGCTTGATGATGGCGTCGCGGGCGGTGGGGTTCAACTGCTCGAACGACAGCTCCTCCAGCTCCGAACAGATGCGGTGCATCCCGATGGAGCGGGCGAGCGGGGCGTAGATATCCAGGGTCTCGCGGGCGATGCGCTCGCGCTTGGCGGGCTTATCGATGAAGTGGAGGGTCCGCATGTTGTGCAGCCGATCGGCCAGCTTCACCAAGAGCACCCTGACGTCCTTGGAGATGGCCAGAATGAACTTGCGCAGGTTCTTGGCCTGGCGCGTGCGCTCGGCGGTCAGCTCCAGCTTGGAAAGCTTGGTGACCCCCTCGACCAATTCCGCCACCTCCTCCCCGAACATCTCGGCGATATCGGCGCGGGTGGCGTTGGTGTCCTCGATTACGTCGTGCAGGAGGGCGGTGACGATGGTCGCCGTATCCATGCGGTATTCGGTCAGGATGCCGGCCACCTCGATCGGGTGGGCGAAATAGGGGTCGCCGGAGGCGCGCAGCTGCGAGCCATGCATACGCATCCCATAGACATAGGCGCGGTTGAGCATGGCCTCGTCGGCGGAGGGATCGTAGCTTTTGACCCGCTCGATCAGCTCATATTGACGCAAAAAGCGCGCAGGCTTCTTCGCCGGCGCGCCTTCTGAGGCAGTAGGAAGGGTTTCGGCGACGGGGAGCGGATTTCCCGCAATCGCCTCAAGGGTCGGAGCGTCTGCGCCCGGGGGCGTCAGTAACGCTCCTCCTGCCCGCCGTCGCGGTCGCTTTGCAGCGCGCGGACGAGCTCCTGTTCGCTCATGTGCATATGCTGGGGATCGGCCAGAAGCGCCAGGGTGTCGGCTTCTTCCTCCGCCTCGGTGCGCTCATCCACCCGTTGCAGGGTGCTGATCAGGGCCTCGCGCAGGCCGTCGGCCTCCACGGCCTCATCGGCGATCTCGCGCAGGGCCACCACAGGGTTTTTGTCGTTGTCCCGGTCGATCATGATCGGCGAGCCGGTGGAGATGGCCCGCGCCCGATGGGCGGCCAGCAGCACCAGGCTGAAACGGTTGGGGACCTTCTCGACGCAATCTTCAACAGTGACGCGAGCCATATTATCCTCGAACGGGCTTAGGACCGTCTCACATAGGGGCTCGGCGGCTCTTGTGCAACGCTGAACCCGCCGTCCGTCAGCGGCGAGGCGTCACGGCCCACCGTCGCCGCCTGCGCCAGGACCTTCGCGGTCCGCCCGCTCTGCGGATGGCGCCAGGCGGGAGCGATCTCAGCCAATGGGCCCATGACGAAGCGGCGCTCGGCGGCGCGGGGATGGGGGAGCGTCAGATCGGCGGCGGCGCTTATCTGGCGTCCATAGGCGATGAGGTCCAGATCCAGCACCCGCGGTTCGTTGGCCCGGGTCCGCCGCCGGCCGAAGCGCGCCTCCAACCCATGCAGCGCCTCCAAAAGCGCCTGCGGCGCCATTGCGGTCTCAACGATCGCCACGGCGTTGAGATAGGGCGGCGCCGTCGGGTCGGGCCAGGCCAGAGATCGCCAGAGGGCGGATTTCGCCTTGACCCTAAGGCCGATCTCGGGGAACCCAGAGAGGGCGCAATTAAGCGCCCCCGCTGAAGACCCATAGTCTCCGCCCAGATTGCTCCCCAGCGCCACGATCACCGCGCCATCCCAATTTTCCCCGACCATCTTTTTCAAGGCTTTATTTTTAATGACCTTTTATCCCACCGACCGGATCGCCCTATTCATCGACGGCTCCAATCTTTATGCCGCCGCCAAGGGGCTGAATATCGACATCGACTACAAGAAACTGCTCGACGAATTTCGCAAGCGAGGCGTCCTGATTCGCGCCTACTACTACACCGCCATGGTCGAGGATCAGGAGTATTCGCCGCTTCGCCCCCTGGTCGACTGGCTGGACTATAACGGCTTCACCATGGTGACCAAGCCGGTGAAGCGCTACACCGAGGCGGGCACCGGGATCGTCCGCACCAAGGGCAATATGGATATCGAGATCGCCGTCGATATGATGGAGCTCTCCGCCTCGGTCGACCACATCGTGCTGTTTTCCGGCGACGGGGATTTTCGCAAGCTCGTGGAGGCGGTGCAGCGCAAGGGGGTGCGGGTGACGGTGATCTCCACCCTGAAATCCCAGCCGCCGATGATCTCCGACGACCTGCGCCGCCAGGCCGATACCTTCGTCGATCTGCAGGACCTGGCCTCGGCGATCGGCCGCTCGCATCGCAATCCCCTGCCCCGCTTCATCCAGGGCGACGCCGATCAGGATCGCGATGCGGACGCCTGAGATCGCGGCGGCGACGCCGGAGCCGGGCCGCGACTGCCCGATCTGCCCGCGCCTGGTCGCCTATCGGCTGGAGAACCGCGCCGAGCATCCAGACTGGTTCAACGGCCCCGCCCCCTCGTTCGGCGATCCGAATGCGCGCCTCTTAGTGGTGGGGCTGGCCCCCGGCCGGCGGGGCGCCAACCGCACGGGACGTCCCTTCACTGGGGATTTCGCCGGGGTCTTGCTCTATGAGACCCTTCTGAAGTTCGGTTTCGCCAAGGGCCAGTACCGCGCCGATCCGTCGGACGGCCTTCGCCTGGTCGACTGCATGGTCTCCAACGCCGTCCGCTGTGCTCCGCCCGGCAACAAGCCCCTGCCGGCTGAGGAGGCCGGGTGCCGCCCCTTCCTGAAAGCCCGCCTGGAGGCCCTGCCGAGCCTCAAGGCCATCGTCACCCTGGGCGACGTCTCGCGAAAGAATGTGCTGCGGGCGTTAGGGCTCAGCCCCACCCTGGCGGCGGCGGGACATGGGGTGGAGACCGAGGCCGGCCCCTACCGCATCTTTTCCAGCTATCACTGCTCGCGCCTGAACACCAACACCGGCCGGCTGACCGCGCCGATGTTCGAAGAGGTGTTCGCCGCCGTGCGCCGCCATCTCGACGGCCCGGCCTAGGGTGACCGGCGTGCGCGCGCCCTGGCCGACCTGTCGTCGCCCCTGTATGGGGGGCGCATGACAGAGCCCGGCCCGCAGCCCAAATCCAGCCGGGCGGCGATCACCTTCATCTTCATCACCGTCCTCTTGGACATCATGGCCCTGGGCATGGTCGCGCCCGTCCTGCCCAAGCTGGTGACCGAGTTCCTCGAGCAGAACACCACCTGGGCGGCGGTCACCTATGGCCTGTTCAACGCCGCCTTCGCCTCCTTGCAGTTCCTGTTCTCGCCGGTGGTGGGGTCGCTGTCGGACCGCTTCGGCCGCCGGCCCTTGATCCTGGCTTCCAACCTCGGGCTTGGGCTGAGCTACGCCCTGATGGCCTGGGCCCCGAGCCTCAGCTTGCTTTTCATCGGCCGCGCCGTCTCCGGCATCACCGGGGCCAGCTTTGGCACCGCCTCGGCCTATATCGCCGACTCCACCCCCATCGAGAAGCGGGCTGGGGCGTTCGGCATCCTCGGCGCCGCCTTCGGTCTCGGCTTCATCCTCGGCCCGGCCATCGGCGGCTATCTGGGGGAATATTCCAGCCGCCTGCCGCTCTGGGTCGCCGGAGGCTTCAGCCTCGTGAACGCCTGTTACGGCTTCTTCGTCCTGCCGGAGTCGCTGCCTAAAAACCTTCGCACCAATTTCCGCTGGCGGCGGGCCAATCCCATCGGGTCGTTGAAGCTCTTGCGCCGCCACCCGGATCTGATGGCCCTGGCGACGGTGTTGTTCATCTCTACCCTGGCCCAGGTGTCGCTACCCTCCACCGTCACCCTCTACGCCATGTTCCGCTACCACTGGACGCCCCACACCGTCGGCATCACCCTCGCACTAGTCGGCATAGCCATGGTCATCGTGCAGGCGGGGGTGGTGGGCCAGGTGGTCAAGCGCTTCGGCAATCGGGCGGCCCTGATCACCGGCCTCTGCTTCGGCTCAGCGGGCCTCTTCTATGCGGGCCTAGCGCCCACCGGCGGCATCTTTCTCTTCGGCATTCCGATCATCGCCCTTTGGGGCATCTTCGGCGCAGCGGGCCAGACCCTGATGAGCCACCACGTCACCGCCTCCGAACAGGGCCAGCTACAGGGCGCCAACGCCAGCCTGACCGGAATAGCCGAACTGGTCGGCCCTCTGATTTTCCCCTTCACCTTCGCCTATTTCGTCAGCCCCGGCCATTCGGTGGCGGCGTCCGGGGCGCCGTTCCTGCTCGCTGGCGCGCTCCTGGCCGGCAACGCCCTCTTCGCCTTCTTCGCCACTAAGGGCGAAAGCGACGACGACATGGTGATCGACGACGCGCCTTAGTGCGGCCCTACCCCTTGTCCCGCATCAGCCGCGCCTTGTCCCGGGCCCAGTCGCGATCGGCTTCGGTCTGGCGTTTGTCGTGGTTCTTCTTGCCCTTGGCCAAGGCCAGCTCCAGCTTGGCGCGACCCTTCTCGTCCCAGAACAGCCGCATGGGGATGATGGTGCGCCCTTCGCGCTGGATGGCCCCGATCAGCTTGTCGATCTGCTTTCGATGCAGCAGCAGCTTTCGATGCCGCCGAGGTTCGTGGTTGAAGCGGTTGGCGTTCTTATATTCGGGGATGTAGCTGTTGATCAGCACGATCTCGCGCCCCTCGGCCGAGGCGTAGGATTCGGCGATATTGGCGCGGCCCAGGCGCAGGGACTTCACTTCGGTGCCGGTGAGGATCAGCCCCGCCTCGATGGTCTCTTCCAGGAAGTAGTCGAACTTGGCGCGGCGGTTCTCGGCGATCAGCTTTCGGCTCTGCTCTGGCGCGGCCATGACTAGAGATTTCCGACGACGCGGATGGCGTCGCGGATGATCGGCTTGGCCGCCTCGCTGCAGGATGATCGGCAGGCGCAGCTCTTCGGCGCAAAGGCCCAGCTCCGCCAGGGCGAACTTGGTCGGCGCGGGCGAGGCGTCGGCGAAGAGGGCCTTATCGAGGCGAATCAGCTTGTCCTGCCAGGCGAGCGCCGTCTTGAAGTCGCCCGCTATGGCGGCGTTGATCCGCTCCGCCGAGGCGCGTGGCGCCACGTTGGAGGTGACCGAGATCAGCCCATGGCCGCCGTGGGCGATATAGGCGACGGCGGTGGGATCGTCCCCCGACAACATGCAGAAATCCTCGCCGCACTGCAGCCGCATCAGACTGGCGCGGGCCAGGTCGCCGGTGGCGTCCTTGATTCCCTGGATGTTGGGGAGCTTGGCCAGCCGGGCCAGGGTGTCGTTGGAGATGTCGCTGCCGGTGCGGGACGGCACATTGTAGACGATCACCGGAAGCTCAACCGCATTGTTGATGGCCGCGTAGTGCTGGTAGAGCCCTTCCTGGCTTGGCTTGTTGTAGTAGGGCACGACCACCAGGGCGGCGTCGGCGCCCGCCTCCTTGGCGTGGCGGGTCAGATCGATGGCCTCGGCCGTCGCATTGGCTCCGGCGCCGGCGATCACGCTGATTCGCTTGCCGACGATCTCGACGCAAAGGCTCACCGCTCGCTTGTGCTCGGTGGGGCTAAGGGTCGCAGTCTCCCCTGTGGTGCCGACGGGAACCACCCCATGCACTCCCCCCTCGATTTGGCGCTCCAGCAAGGCGGCGAAGGCCGTCTCGTCGATGCGGCCATCACGAAAGGGTGTCACCAAGGCGGTGATGACGCCCTTGAAAAGCGGAGAGGACATGGATTCTAAGCGCCTAAGGCGGCCCAGGCTCGGGCCGTGAAACATTCCCCACAATATCGGGCTGCAGCGCTCGCCTGCAACCTCCATCGGGGGTAGACGGCGGACTTATGGTAGGAAACGGCATGACGCGCGGCGCAAAGACGACATTGAGGGCGTCTCGGTTGGCGCTCATGATTGGCGCTCTAGGCGTTTGCGCCAGCGCAGAGCCCGTGCCCTACGCCTCCCTATCGTCCCCCGGCGCAGGGCCTCAGGGGGCGATTCCCCTGCGCGGCGCGCTCGGCCCGCAGCCTGTCTATGGCTCGGAAGCCTCCAAGCTGCATGACGCCATCGAGGCGGCCAAGATCGGCGACATCGGTCGCGCCACAACTGTGCAGGCCGCCCTGGCCGATCCCCTGGCTCGGCGCATCGTGCAGTGGGCGATGATCGACAACGCCGGCGCCAAGCTCAACTTCTACGATCTGGACGCCGCCACCCGCGACCTGGCCGGCTGGCCGCGCAGCGCCCGCCGCCGCGCCGTCACCGAAAAGGCCATAGAGGCGGCCGGGATCGCGCCCCAGCAGGTGATCGAATGGTTCGGCGGCCGCGCGCCGGACACGGCTGAAGGCGCCATGGCCCTGGCCGCCGCCTACCAGTCCCTCGGCCGCGCCGGCGAAGCCCAGACCCTGATCCGCGGATATTGGCGCGACCACGTCTGCGAAGTCGATCAACAGGCCCGGATGCGCGCCCGCTTTGGCCTCTACCTCACGCCCGACGATGACGCCCAGCGGCTGGAGACCCTGCTCTATGGCCAGCAGGGGCCGGCCACCCGGGCGATGATGGACTTGGCGACGCCGGACGTGCGCGCTCTGGCCGCCGCCCGCATGGCCCTGCGCGCTGACCGCAGCGATGCGCCGCAACTGGTGCAGACGGTCCCCGCCGCCATGCAGTCCGATCCCGGCTTGGCCTTCGACCGCGCCCGCTATTTCCGCAAGCGGAGCCTCGACGTCGTGGCCCTCGGCCTGGTGCGCGACTTCCCCACCAGCCTGCCGGCCAATTCCGACATCGCCAGCGTCGTCTGGCTGGAGCGCCGCAATTTGATGAATTCGGCCCTGCGCACCGGGGATGTCCAGGGCGCCTACGCCGCCGTCACTAACCACGGCCTTCCCGTGGGCCCGGACTATGCGGAGGCGGAGTTCTTCGCTGGCTGGATCGCCCTCACCAAGATGCACGATCCGACCCTGGCCGATCGGCACTTCGCCTTGATCCAGGGCGCCGTCACCTCGCCGATCAGCGTCAGCCGCGCCTTCTACTGGCGCGGCCGGGCGGCGGAAGCGCGGGGCGATACGGCGGCGGCGCAGAGCTTCTGGAGCGCGGGCGCCAAATACTACACCGCCTTCTATGGCCAGCTGTCCGCCGAGAAGATCGGCCAGCGCCAGCTGTCCCTTGGCCTCGATCCGGTCATCGGCGCGGCGGATCGGGCGCAGTTCGAGTCCCTCGATCTCACCCGCGCCGCCCATCTGATCGCCGACGCCGGGGAGCACGATGTATTTCGCGCCTTTGTGCTGGCGGAAGCCGAGGGCGCGCCCTCCACCGAAGACCTCGCCCTCCTGGTGGACATGGCCCGCCTCAACGGCGATCAGGACCTTTCCATGCGGGTGGTGCGGATCGGCGCGCAAAAGGCCATGTACCTGCCCGAGCGCGGCTATCCGGTGCTGATCACCTCGCAGGACGCCGGCGCGGCCGAGCCCGCCTTCATGCTGGCCATCGCCCGCCAGGAAAGCAATTTCGACCCCAACGCCCGCTCCGGCCCCGGCGCCATGGGCCTGATGCAGCTGATGCCGGCCACCGCCTCGGTGATCGCCCGGCGGCTGGGTTTCAGCTATGCGGCGGGGCGGTTGCGGGAAGCTGACTATAACCTGCGCCTGGGGGGAGCCTACCTCGGTCAGTTGGTGAATAGCTTCGGCGGATCCTATCCGATGGCTGCGGCGGCCTACAACGCCGGCCCCAGCCGCCCCAGCCAGTGGACCAGCTATTGCGGCGACCCGCGCGGCGGGGCCACCGACCCCACCGACTTCATCGAGTGCATCCCTTTCTCCGAGACCCGCAACTATGTGATGCGCACCATGGAGACGACCCAGATCTACCGCGCCCGGCTCGCGGGCGGCACCGCGCCCCTGACCTTGGCGGAAGACCTGAAGCGGGGCAGCTGGACGCCCGGCGTCGCCCCGACCCTGCCCACCAATACGCCGACGGGCGGGCCGATCCCCTATAGCGAACTGTCGAACGGCAGCGGCCGATAGAGACAAACCGCCGTAGTCCCGCCGGCGCAAACCTCGACGCCCCAAGCTTCCCCACCCCACCGCAACCGTCTATAGGCTCGCCACAAACCGTTGGAGCCCCTCCCCCATGTCCAAGATCAAAGTCGCCAATCCGGTCGTCGAGCTCGACGGCGACGAGATGACCCGCATCATCTGGCAATGGATCAAGGACAAGCTGATCCTGCCCTATCTGGACATCGACCTGATCTATTTCGACCTGGGCATGGAGAGCCGCGACGCGACGGACGACCAGATCACCATCGAGTCCGCCCACGCCATCCAGAAGTACGGCGTCGGCGTAAAGTGCGCCACCATCACCCCGGACGAGGCGCGGGTGAAGGAATTTAGCCTGAAGAAGATGTGGAAGAGCCCCAACGGCACCATCCGCAACATCCTGGGCGGCGTGATCTTCCGCGAGCCGATCATCTGCAAGAACGTGCCGCGCCTGGTGCCAGGCTGGACCCAGCCCATCATCGTTGGCCGCCATGCTTTTGGCGATCAATATAAGGCCACCGACTTCCTGGTCCCCGGCCCTGGCAAGCTGACGATCAAATTTGTCGGCGAGAACGGCGACATGTTCGAGCACGAGGTGTTCAACTTCCCCGGCTCCGGC
Source organism: Caulobacter sp. (assembly GCA_026225565.1). Lineage (GTDB taxonomy): Bacteria > Pseudomonadota > Alphaproteobacteria > Caulobacterales > Caulobacteraceae > CAIOYC01. Next base: position 12,498 of record JAMFTA010000200.1, read on the forward strand.
GTGGCCATGGCCATGTATAACCTCGACGACTCGATCCGCGACTTCGCCCACGCCAGCTTCGCCTATGGCCTGCAGCGGGGCTATCCGGTCTACCTCTCCACCAAGAACACCATCCTCAAGGCGTACGACGGGCGCTTCAAGGACATCTTCCAGCGCATCTACGAGGCCGAGTTCGCCGCCGACTACAAGGCCGCCGCGATCACCTACGAGCACCGGCTGATCGACGACATGGTGGCGGCGGCGCTCAAATGGTCGGGCGGCTATGTCTGGGCCTGTAAGAACTATGACGGCGACGTGCAATCCGACATCGTGGCCCAGGGCTACGGCTCTCTCGGCCTGATGACCTCGGTGCTCCTCACCCCCGACGGCAAGACCATGGAGGCGGAAGCCGCCCACGGCACCGTCACCCGCCACTATCGCCAGCATCAGCGCGGCGAGGCCACCTCCACCAACTCCATCGCCTCGATCTTCGCCTGGACCCGGGGCCTGAAGCACCGCGCGACCCTGGACGGCACGCCGGACCTGCACCACTTCGCCGAGACCCTGGAGAAGGTCTGCGTCGATACGGTGGAGAGCGGCTACATGACCAAGGATCTGGCCTTGCTGGTCGGCGAGAACCAACGCTGGTTGACCACCGAAGGCTTCCTGGACAAGGTCGCCGAGAACCTAACGGCCGCGCTGGCCGTTTAAGCTACGTCGCACCGACGGTCAGCGGCATGGAGGATATATGAGAGGCTTCCTGTCGCTGATCCTGTTGGTCGCCGTCCTGGTGGTGGGCGCCTATTACGGATCGCCCTACTACACAGTGTGGCGGCTGGAGCAGGCGGCCAAGGGCGGCGACGCCCACGCCATCGGCAATGCGATCGACTTCCCGGCCGTGCGCGCCAACCTCTCGCCGCAGATCACCGCCGCGCTGCAGGCCAGGATCGAGGCGGAGAAGACAAGGCCCCACTCCTTCTTTGACCGCATCGGCATGGCCATCGCCCCCCTCTTTCACCACAAGCCGGCGGATACGCTGGTGACCCCCGATGGCGTGGCGGTGATGCTGAAAACCGCCTCGCCCCCCAATTACGAGAGCCCATTCCAGCAAGGCCGCGAGCCCGACAACGCCCACCCCGGCGAGCCCTACGTCATCAGCCAGGACTACCTGAACAACGACCTGGACCAATTCCACGCCACCATCGGCAATCACTTAAAGCCGAACGCCGAGATCACCCTGCGCCTGCTGCGGCGGGGGTTTTTGACCTGGAAGGTGACGGCCATCGATCTGGGCATGGCGCCGAAGACCACGACGGCGGTGAGCAGCGCGACCACCTCATCCTCAAACTAACTCCGCTCATCTCGCCGGGATGAGCGGATTAGGGAAACCTCCTGAACATCGTTCTGGCGGCGCTCCAGCTGGCCGCATACTGCCCTTGATCGACCAGCGACAGCCAATTCAGCGCGTCGTGGGAGGCTGAGCCGCCCAGAAGTCACACGCAGCAGCCGAAAGCCGCCAAGACTATCGGTCACCGAGAAGGCGCCCATGTCTGTTGTCCGGTCCGGCGCATCTCGCTGCGGACGTTTGAATCGATTTAATAAAACACCCTATTATCGAACTAGGACGTAGTCAGGATTTAACGATCATCGCAATTGGATAGCGATGGCGGCGATGGTGACGAAGCCCATGAAGTTGACGAGCAGTTTGTCGTAGCGGGTGGCGACACGGCGGAAGTGCTTGAGC
>JAMFTA010000201.1 GCA_026225565.1 Caulobacter sp.
AAGCAGATGGGGTGGATGGCTCCCGCTCCCGGCGTAGAAGCGCCATGGTGGTTGGTGTCACGCAAACCACGAGCCTTGGGAGCCACCCACCATGGAGATTACCACCGTCGGCCTCGACCTGGCCAAGAGCGTCTTTCAGGTCCACGCGATCAGCAGCACGGGTGAGGTCGTCATCCGCCGCGCCCTGAAGCGGGCGCAGATGATTCCGTTCTTCAGCAAGCTTGCGCCCTGCCTTATCGGGATAGAGGCCTGCGGCACGAGCCACCATTGGGCCCGGGAGTTGACCCGCTTGGGCCATGAGGTGCGGCTGATGCCGCCGGCCTACGTCAAGCCGTATGTGAAGCGCGGCAAGACTGACGCCGCCGACGCCGAAGCGATCTGCGAGGCGGTGACGCGGCCGACCATGCGGTTTGTGCCGGTCAAGTCGGTCGAGCAGCAGGCGGCGCTGTCGCTGCATCGGACGCGCGATCTGCTGGTCAAGCAGAGGACCCAGCTGGTCAACATGATCCGAGGTCTGCTGGCGGAGTTTGGCGTCGATATTCCCAAGGGCATCACCCACGCCCTGGCGTTCGTGCGGCGGGTCGTCGCCGGCGAGGCGCACGAGGTCCCACCGTTGGCGGCCAAGGTGATCGCCGCCCTGGCCGAGCAGGCATTGGAGGGGCAGAGTCGCATCCGCCAGCTCGAGCGGGATCTCCTGGCTTGGTATCGCGCCAGCGACCTAGCCCGGCGCATCGCCACCGTGCCGGGCGTGGGCCTGCTGGGCGCCACCGCTCTGGCGGCCTCTGTGACCGATCCCACCCAGTTCCGCTCCGGCCGCCAGTTCGCCGCCTGGCTTGGGCTGACGCCGCTCAACAATTCCAGCGGCGGCAAGGAGCGGCTCGGCCGCATCTCCAAGATGGGCGATCAGTACCTGAGGCGACTGCTGGTCACAGGCATGACCTCGCTCGTCCGGCGCAACCTGCACCACCCCGAGGCGGCCGATCCCCGCCTCGCGGCCCTGCTCGCCCGCAAGCCGTTGCGCTTGGCCACCGTCGCCATGGCCAACCGAGCGGCCAGGGCGATCTGGGCCATCATGGTGCGCGGCGAGGTCTACCGCCCGCCCGAGCCTGCGGCCGCGACCGCATAACAGGACTTTCGATCAGCGCCGCCACGAGACGCGCTTCAGGAGTTGCGAGGACCATGTGAAGTGATGGCGAACCGGTCAGACCGGGGATGAGGACAACCCGAGTGAAGGTCCAGGGCGTCATAGCCCGGCAAGCAGAGTGGGACCTCGTCCGCGGAAACCATCAGGGCCAGCGGTCCATGACCGCGCTAACAGGCCGGACACAAGACTGCACCCGACCAGCCGCCAAAAACGTCACGTTACCCCTTGCAACGCGGGAGCCATCCACACAGGATCTTCTGACCTTGGCGGCTAGTCTCGAACGGTCCAGCGAGCACCCGCTTGCGGCGGCCATCGTCAGCGCCGCAAAGGAACGCAAGGTCTCAACCCAGGAGCCGACCGACTTTGCATCCGTCACCGGCGAGGGCGTAACCGGGAAGATCGGCGGCCGGTCGGTGGCGCTCGGCAACGCCAAACTGATGTCGGGCCTCGGCATCGCGTTGGGCGATCTTGAACGAGAGGCCAAGTCGCTTCGCGGCGATGGGGCGACAGCCCTGTTCCTCGCGGTCGATGGCGAACCGGGCGGCGTCATCGCCATAGCCGATCCGATCAAGGCGACCACCCAGGCCGCCCTCGATCGGTTGCAGAGCGACGGTATACGCATCGTGATGCTGACGGGCGACAACAAGACGACCGCCGAAGCCGTGGCGAGGAAACTCGGCATCAAGGAGGTCGAAGCCGAAGTTCTTCCCCAGGACAAGAACCGCGTCGTCAAAAAACTCATCGCGGAGGGCCGCATTGTCGCGATGGCTGGCGATGGCGTGAACGATGCGCCGGCCTTGGCCGAAGCCTCGGTCGGCATCGCCATGGGGACCGGGACGGAGGTCGCAATCCAGAGCGCTGGGATCACCTTGGTCAAGGGCGATCTCGCCGGCATCGCGCGCGCCATCGTCTTGAGCCGGGCGACGATGCGCAACATCCGCCAGAACCTCGTCTTCGCCTTCGCCTACAACGGGATCGGCATCCCGATTGCGGCGGGCCTCCTCTACCCGATCTTTGGCCTGCTCCTCAGCCCGGTCATCGCGGCGCTCGCCATGTCGCTCAGCTCCGTTTCGGTAATCACCAACGCCCTGCGCCTGAGGACGCTGAAACTATGAGAGCTGAGCGTTTCTCAGACCGGCGGCGGACCGATCACTCGGGCTCGGGCGCGCCCGACACATCCACCGGCAGGGGATCGTCATTGCCGATCCAGCGATAGACCACCCCGGCCAGAGCGGCGCCGGCGATGGGGGCGAGCCAGAACAGCCACAGTTGCTGCAGCGCCCAGCCGCCGACAAACAGAGCCGGCCCGGTGCTGCGCGCCGGGTTGACCGAGGTGTTGGTCACCGGGATGGAGATCAGGTGGATCAGGGTCAGGCAGAGGCCGATGGCCACCGGCGCGAACCCGCGCGGAGCGTTGCCGTGGGTTGAGCCCATGATCACGAACAGGAAGCCGAAAGTCATGACGAACTCACACATCAGGCAGGCGAGCAGAGAATAGCCGCCCGGCGAATGGGCGCCGTAGCCGTTGCTGGCGAAGCCGGCGCTGACGTCAAAGCCCGCGTGGCCGCTGGCGATCAGATAGAGCACGCCGGCGCCGACTGCGCCGCCCAACACCTGGGCGACGATATAGCCTGGCAAATCCGCCGCCTTGAACCGTCCGCCGGCCCACAGGCCCACCGACACCGCCGGATTGAGATGACAGCCCGAGACGTGCCCGATGGCGTAGGCCATGGTCAGCACCGTCAGCCCAAAGGCCAGGGACACCCCGACAAAGCCTATGCCCAATTGCGGAAAGGCGGCGGCCAGCACCGCCGATCCGCAGCCGCCCAGCACCAGCCAGGCCGTTCCCAGAAATTCCGCCGCCAGTTTCTTGATCATGTCCGCCTCCCAGGCTTTTCCCAACTTAGCCATGGGGGCGCAGGCCGGACAAGCGCAGGGATTGTAAGTTTATGTAACTTCATCCCGCCCTTCCCCGCTTCAGCGGGGCGGAGGAAACACCCTCAAGCCTTGGGCGCCGCCGCCTTCAGCGCTTCGACCACGGCGCCGGAGGTGAGGAGCTGGGGCAGGATCTTGGGATCGCCCGCGCCGCCCGCATCGTAGAGCAGATAGAGGGGCACGCCCGAGCGCCCCTCGGCGGAAAGGGCCTTGGCGATGTCGGCGTTGCGGTTGGTCCAGTCGGCCTTCAGGTAGACGGCGCCGGTGGACTTGAAAGCCTCGGCGACGGCGGGGGTGGCCAGGGCCGTGCGCTCATTCACCTGGCAGGTGACGCACCAGGCGGCGGTGAAGTCCACGAACACCGGCTTGTTGGCGGCGCGCAGGGCGGCCACCTTGTCCGGCGACCAGGGCTCGGTGGGAACGCCAGCGACCGGGCCAGAGGCTGTGGTCGCGGCGCTGGCGGCGGGAGCGGCGCTCATGCGTGCGCCAACGGCGCAGAGCGGGATCACCGCGATCAGGGCCAGCACCGCCAGGGTGCGCGACAGCCAGGGCTTTTGCCCCTGCTGGCTGACGCCCCAAAGAAACGTCGCCAGACCGAGCGTCACGGCGGCGGCGAACAGGAAGGGCAGCGCCCCGTCCCCCGCCTCCAGCACGAACACCCAGGCCAGCCAGGCGGCCGCCCCATACATGGGGAAGGCCAGGACCTTCCTGAAAATATCCATCCATACGCCCGGCCGGGGGAGCAGCTTGAATAGGGGGGGCGCGAACGACACCGCCACGAACGGCAAGGCCAGGCCGACGCCCAGGGCCGCAAACACCAGGAGCGCGGCCAGCGGCGGCTGCAGCAGAGCCCAGCCGATGGCCGGAGCCATCAGCGGCGCGGTGCAGGGGGCCGCGACCACCACCGCCAGGGCGCCGGTGAAGAGGGCGCCGATCAGGTCGGGCCGCCCGGCCAGCCCCTGCCCCACCCCTTGGGCGGAAAGGCCGATCTCGAACACTCCGGATAGGTTCAGCGCCACCGCCAGCATGATCAGGCAGAGCGCCGCCACCACGCCGGGGGACTGCAGCTGAAAGCCCCAGCCCACGGCCTGCCCGGCCTTTTGCGCAGCGATCAGGACGGCGGCGAGGATGACGAAGGTTAGGACGCAGCCGACCAGAAAGGCCAAGCCCTCGGCGCGGGCGCGGCCGGGCGCCTCGACGTGGCGGGCGAGGGCTGCGGCCTTCATCGACAGCACAGGGAAGACGCAGGGCATCAGGTTGAGGATCAGCCCGCCCACAAGCGCAAAGGCCATGGCGGCGGGAAGGCCGAGGTTCGCCGCCCCGGAGGGTGCGCTCGCTCCAGGAGCCGCCCCCCCGCCCCTGCCCGCGTCAGTGACCACCACCGGCGGCGCGGTTCCGGCGGCGCCGGCCAGAGGCGCGCCGGGCGTGGCGGAAATCTCATAGGCGTGACCGCCGCCCAGGTCGATCACGCCGTCGAGGGTCGCCGGCGGCTTGCCGTGGGAGAAGCTGTAGCCGGGGGCCAAGAGCATGGTCAGGCCGTTTGGCCCCCGCGCCGCCGACTGAGGCTTGATCTGCTCGATCACCGCCCCGTTGTAGGGGAAGAAGTAGGCGTAGGCGACGCCCTGGCCCTTCACCGCATCGCCGACGATGGAGAGGGTGACCTGGGCGGCGTCGGCACTGAAGCTCGCCTTCAGCCCGGCGGGCTTGGGGGCGGTGACCAGGGTCTCGGCGATCGTCTTGCCAAAGGTCGGATCGACCGTCGGGGCGGCCAGCACGGGGATGTCGAGGCTGAGGGCGGCGTCTTCGGGAATGCAGACGTCCTTGCACACCAGCCAGTCGACGGCGGCCTTCAGGGTCACCGTCTGGCCGGGGGCGGCGGTAGCCGGCACGGTGATGGGGATCGGCAGATAGACCTCGTCGGAGAAGACGTAGTTCATCAAGGGGCCGGCGATGTAGCGCTCCGGCGTCGGCCAGACGATGTCGCCCGCCGCCCAGCCCGGCGGCAGGGTCCAGGTCAGGGAGGTGGCCTGGCCCGCGTCGCCGGGATTGCGCCAATAGGTGTGCCAGCCGGGCAGGATCTTCTGCCGAAGCGCCACATAGAGGGTCGAGCCCGGCGCAGCCCCGGTGGTCTCGGCCACCAGCGACGCCTCCACATGGCCCGTCTTCACCGTGGCGGAGGATGCAGCCGCCGCGGCGCCGCTCGCTAGGATGGCGATCATCCCAAGCGCCATCGCCGGCGCCGTCCAAATGCTCTTCATTCGTCGCTCCTGCCCGGTCGGGGCCGATCCCATCTGCAAAGTCGGGCCGATGACCGTCCACCGCAAGACGCCCTCGACAAAGCGTCCGCGACCAGCATGATCATCCGTTACACTTTGAGGAGCTTTCGTGCCCGCTTATTTCGACGAGATCGTGATCGGCCAAGTGGTGTCCCTGGGGGTCACGGCGGTGGACCCCAGGGCGCTGGAGGCGTTTCGCATCGCCTTCGCCCCCACCTGGACCGCGGAGGGGGCGCCGGACGCCCTGGTCTTCACCCTCTGGGCCAAGCTCGACGCGGAGGCAGCGAAAGGCTGGCCGCAAACCAAGCGGCTCGGTGTCGACGCCCTGCGCTGGATGCGCAATCCGCCGGCCGGAGAGCTCTTGCGCGGGCGGATGACCGTGCTGGCGCTCGACCCCGTCGGCGACGCCAAGGGGGTGGTGATCGCCCAGCACGATGTCCTGGACGAGGCGGGACGCCTCGTCTTCTCCTGCCTCACCCGCTCGGTGTTCGCCTGTAGGCCTTGAATAGAGCGCGCGTTAAGCGTTGCCGACGGGTTGGGGGAAGCGGCGCATGGTCTCGCTGATCAAGCGCTCCCAGTTCAGAAGCGAGTTCCAGTGCAGGTGGATCTGCTGCAAGGCCCCCGACTTCAGAAGATCGAGCTGGGTGGCCTCGGGCAGGGCCTTCATCTTCTCCTCGGAGGGGGAGAAGTGTTCGGAGACCTTCACCGGCTCGCCGTTGGTGCCGTCCGCGTTGCGGGGGGTGAAGTTCACCTCGCGCAGCTCGAACACGTCCAGCGCCCGCAGCATCTTCACAAACTCCTCAGTGCGGCGACGCTCCTGTTCGAAGTTGGTGCAGAACTCCATGCACTGCTTGGTGAAGTCCGACAGCTCATTATCGTTGAACAGCGGCACCTCGCCGTTTTCGGCCACGACGGCGGCGGCGCGATCGATACAGAGGATCATCTGATCCTGGCTGCTGTCCTGGGCGAAGACGAAGGGATAGCGGCGCAGGAAGGCGGGGATGTAGGCGTTGTCGGAGAAGACGCCCTTATCGTCGATGAACAGGTTCTCGTTCATGCGGATGCTCATCACCGCCAGCGGCTGATAGTCGGCGCCGGCGAAGATGATCGGATAGGTGAGGCTGGCGGGGCCGAACTCGCCGACGATCAAAGGCAGGGCGTGGGCGGTCTTGGCGAAGGCGAAGGGGGTGGCCGTCGGATTCAATCCGAGCTTCTTGTGCTGCTCAAGGTTCACCGGCTCAGGCTTTTGATAGAACAGCACCTCGCCGGACAGCGGGGAGTTGGCGGCGGGGGCTTTGGCCATGAGGGAGCCTTAAAGAGGACTGGAGCGATCGCGCGGTTTCCTAGCCCATGCGCCGTATCGGGGCAACGCGGCGACGGAGCGGCGATGCTGCAAAACGGCGCGACGGCCCAATCCCTTGGCCCATCGCCCTACCCGCCGTAGAGCCGCGCCATCCGCGCCACTATGTAGATGAAGCCGAAGCCCAGCACGGCGGCGACCGTGGTCCAAGGATGGGGATGGCGGCGGTGGCTCTCGCCGACGAGCCTGCCGGCGCCGATGTAGAGGAAGGCCCCGGTGAACACCGCCAGGAGCATGGCGAGGGCGCTTTTGGGAAAGACGACCAGTCGGGCGGCGAGGATGCCAATCAAGGGCGCGCACGCGTCGATGATCAGCCAGCGGCGGGCGCTCTTCACGTCGCCCCCGCCGACCAGGCTGAGGTTGACGGTGTTGACCCCGTCGGAGACGTCATGAGCGATCACCGCGATGGCGACGATGGCGCCGATGGCGGCGGAGGCCTGGAACGCCAGGCCGATGGCCAGGCCGTCGAACAGGCTGTGCAGGGTCAGGCTGCCGGCGCCCAGGTGCCCGTGATGGCTCGATTGCTCGCCGACGGCGATGGAGAAGGCCCGGTCGATCAGCAGGCATCCCATGAAGCCAAGACCGACGACCCCGGCGATCTGCGCAAAACTGCTGGCCGGATAGCTGACCGCCAGAGCCTCGGGCAAGAGCTCCAAAAGGGCGACGCCGATCACCGCTCCCGCGCTCAGCCCCAGGATCAGGTGGATGCGCCGGCGAAATGCCAGGGCCAGCCCGCCCCCGATCAGGGTGGCGGCGCAGGTCGCCACGGCCAGCGCGACCAGAAGAAGGTCGGCTGGGCCAAAAGTCAGGCCATGCCCCATGCCCCGTCTTTAGAAGCTTTTGGTGACGCCGGCAAAGACGCCGCGGCGAGGACCGTACTGGGGCGCCCCGACGCCGACGCCGGTGCCGTCGCGGATCTCATAGACCTTGTCGAAGGCGTTGATCACGTCCATCCGCACGTCCAGAGCCTGCAGATAGGGCAGGTCGAACTTGTGGGAGACCGAGAGGTTGACCTGGGTATAGGGGGCCAGGGAATCCCCGTTGGGTACGAGGCCATCCTTGCGCAGGCCCGAGCCGTAAAGCAGATCGCCGGAGAAACGAGTGCCCTTGGCAAGGCCGGACTGGAACAGATAGGCCGCCCCCGCCGAGCCCGTATAGGTCTGATTGTGATCCAGGAAGATCGACGTGTTCTTGATATAGGCGAGATCATCCGGCGAGAAGCTGAACTGGCTGGAGACGATGTCCTTGCCGGTAGCCTTCTCGATGGTGAAGTTGGCGTAGGCGGAGAAGGGCCCCTTGGCGTAGTTGCTGCTGAACTCGACGCCCTTGATGATGCCGCGGGCATAGTTGAACGGCGTTTCGATGATCGGGGCGCCGAACTGTCCCTCGTCGATCAGGTTGCGCGACTGGCGGTAGTAGGCGTCAACGCCAAGGGTCAGGGCGCGGCCGAACAGCTTTTGCTCGGCGCCCACGTCGTAGTAGTTCTGCCGTTCGGCAAAGGGCGTGGTGTCTTCGGTGACTACGGCTGCGGCGGTGGTGTTGTTGAACTTAGCGACCGACTGGGCCCCTACCAGCTCGAACGGCGGCGGGTTGAAATAGCGGGCGTAGCCCACATGCACCGTCGCCCCGCCATAGGGGGTCCAGACCGCGTTGATCCGCGGCGAAAGCTGCATCTGGTTGCGATAGCCGTTTACGTCGTCGCCGCGCAGGCCATAGTTCAAGGTCAAGTTCTGCAGGATCTTCCATTCGTCCTGCAGGTAGACGCTGTAGGTGAACTGGTTCTTGCCGCTGTTATCGACGATGGCGATCGGGGTCTGGCTGGTCTGGGCGCCCGCATCGTCGGTGGGCAGAACCTGGCTGACGGTTTTGCTGGTTCCCCGCTCGCCCTGGATGATCACTCCGCCGCGCAGTGTGTGGGCGTCGGTGAGCCGATAGACCGCCTCGCTCTGGACGCCGGCGGCGAAGTTGGTCTTGGACGCGGCCTCTGAATCGCCGCTGTAGAAGAGGTCCCCCAGGTTCGCGTCCGGCTGATAGGTCAGGGTGGAATAGCGGGCGAAGAGCGAGGTCTGCAGGGTCAGCTTGCCCTGGTCGTGCAAGAGGCTGAGGATGCCGTAGCCGGTGGTCTCGCGCTGGGTGTCGTTCAAAAGCGCGCTCGGGGAATCGGTCTGGCCGTTCACGGTCAGACCCAGCTGCGGCGTCAGGCCCGGCGTATTGGGAATCTGGAAGCGGTCGTTGGAATAGCCGGCGATCAGCGACACCCGGTCCGAATCGCTGATCACCCGGTCGAGGTAGGCGAAGAGGCTGCCGGCGTCGGAGCGGTCGTGGTCCGCCGTCTTGCGGCCGTCGGGGTTCTCGATGCCGAGCTGGCTGCGCCGGAAATCGCCGGAGACGAAGAAGTTGGTGTCGTCCACCGAGCCGCCGTATTCGAAGCTCGGCTCATAGACGCCATGGCTGCCCCCATAGACCGAGACCTCGCCGCCGTTGTTGAACACCCCGCTCTTGGTGGTGATGTCGATGATGCCGGCGGTGGAGAGCCCGTATTGGGCCGGCAGCGCCCCAGTCAGCAGGTCGAGCTTATCCACAAGCCGCGGACTCAGGGTCTGTCCGAACACCGAAATGCCTTCGGGCAGGATCACCCCATTGATGCGGTACTGGATGCCGTTGTGATCGTCGCGCACGTGAATCTGGCCGAAGCTGTCCTGCACCACGCCGGGCAGCTGCAACACCACCTGATTGAGCTGCTGGTTGTCCCCGCCGGGGAGGGCCTGGATGGTGGCGTTGCTGACCGAATATTGAGTGGCGCCGAGGCTCGGGTCGATGGTCTGACGCGCCGCGTTCAATCGGCTGGCGGTTACCACCACGTCTGGAGCGGTGTTCGCGGAGGTCGGCTTGGCGGTGACGCCTTGCGCACGCGCCGCCGTGGTGGCGAGAACGGCGAGACTGGTCGCCGCCAAAAGAATGGACATCTTACGCATAGACTCAATCCCCTGCGCCTATCCCTGGACGCGCATTTGTTATAAAGTAACATAACTAGTCGTCAAGCCCGTCCTTGCGATCCATCTCGGAAACACCCAAGCTATGGGTATGTCCGCGTGCTCTCACCATCACCAGGCGTCCCATGGCCTGGAAGGCGCGCCGCTCTCCGGCGCCCTGGAGGCCGCCCAGGTCCGCTGCGTGCGGCTCAATGAACGCATGACGCCGCCGCGCCGTCGGGTGCTGGAATTGCTGCTGCAGGCCGGAGGACCGATGAAGGCCTACGATCTGATCGCCAAGTTCGGCGAAAACGGGGCGGCGGCCAAACCCCCCACGGTTTATCGGGCGCTGGACTTCCTCTCCCGCCAAGGATTCGCTCACCGCATCGAAAGCCTGAACGCCTATATGGCCTGTCGTTTCGGCGAAGAGACCCACACGGCCGCCTTCCTGATCTGCGGCTGCTGCGGAGAGACCCAGGAGATCGAGGGTGTGGCGCCCGCCAATCTGGAGGGGGCGGCCAAGGCGGCGGGCTATACCCTGACCGGCGTGACCGTCGAGGCGCGCGGCCTCTGCACGCCCTGTGCGTCCGCTTGATGGGCGAGGCGGCGGAGCTTTGGCGCGGCGGCGTCAATACCTGGGAATGCGACGAAATGGGGCACATGAACGTGCGCTTCTACGTCGCCCGCGCCGGCGAGGGACTGGCTGGCCTGGCGCGCTTGCTGGGTATGCCAGACGCCTTCACCCCCCACGCCGCCTCCACCCTCCTGGTGGCCGAACAGCATATCCGCTTCCTGCGCGAGGCCCAGGCCGGCGCCCCCCTGCACATGACCGGCGGAGTTGTGGCGATGGACGAGACCTCCGCCACGGTGCTGCAGGTCTTGGTCCACACCCGCACCGGCGAGCCCGCCGCCAGTTTTGTCTCCACCGTGATCCACGCCAAGCCCGACACCGGCCGCCCCTTCCCCTGGCCCGCCCGGGCGCGGGCGGCGGCCGAGGGGCTGATGGTGGAGCCTCCCGCCTTCGCAGGGCCTCGCAGCATTCCCGGCGGACCGCTGGCGCCCACGGCCTCCCTGGCCCGCGCCCAGGCTTTCGGGCTGGCCTGCGCCGCCCGCGGGGCGATGCGACCGCAGGATTGCGACGTGTTCGGCCGGATGCGGACCGAGGAGTTCATCGGGCGGGTGTCGGACGGCATGGCGGGCCTCTTGGGCCGGGTGCGGACAGTGCCGCCCGCCGCCGCCGGCCAGCCCATCCCCCGCGTCGGCGGCGCGGTCTTGGAATATCGCCTGCTCTATCTCGACTGGCCTCGCGCCGGCGATCACCTGGAGCTGCGCTCGGGGCTGTCTGGACTGGAGGAGAAGACCCAGCGCCTGGTCCATTGGCTGCTTGACCCCCTCACCGGCAAGGCCTGGGCCAGCGCCGAGGCGGTGGCGGTCAACCTGGATCTCGACGCCCGCAAGATCATCCCCATCGCTCCGGAAGCGCGCACGCTGCTTCAGCGCCACCTCGTCGAAGGGCTGACCATTTAGCCGACGCTCAACGCATGGGGCTGCGCCTCGTCATCGGCGATGCAGGCCATCAGCCAGTCGCGGAAGGCGGAGATCTTAGGCGCGCGACGACGGTCCTTGGCGTAGGCCAGCCAATAGCCGGCGGTCAGCGGGATGGTTGTCTCGAACGGTCGCGCCAGACGGCCCTGGGCGAGCTCGCGAGCGTAGAGCATGGGCGATCCCAGCGCCACGCCCTGGCCCGCGAGAGCCGATCCCACCTCGATGGTCTGCAGGTCGGCCACCAAACGTGCGCCCGTCCTGACCAGTGGCGCATCGACCCCGGCGGCCAGGAACCATTCGGCCCACGCTTCATGGGCGCCGATCAACGGCGCGGTGAGGAGGTCGGCGGGGGCTGCCAGCCCCCCCAGCGCCGCTCGCACCTGGGGCGCGCAGAGCGGCGTGACGGCGGAGCAAAACAGATACTGGCTCTCCAGCCCGGGCCAGTCCCCAGAGCCCGACCGCAGCGCAACGTCGAATCCCTCGTGGCGCACGTCGATTATATGGCTGCTGGTGTCCAGGCGCACGGCGATCTTGGGATGGGCGAGCTGGAAGGCGCCAAGACGCGGCGCCAGCCATTGGGTGGCGAAAGACTGCAGGGTGGTGATGGCCAGGACGCCGTCCTCCTGCTCGCTCAGGTCCGACAAGGCGGCGCGCAAAAGGTTCATCGCCTCGCTCGCCGCGCGGGCCAGGCGTTCGCCGGCCGCGGTCAGGGCCACTTCGCGCGGCAGGCGGCGAAACAAAGGCTGGCCCAGGCGGCGCTCCAAGGCCTTCACCTGCCAACTGACGGCGGCTTGGCTGACCCCCAACTCCTCCGCCGCCCGGGTGAAGCTCATCAGGCGCGCCGCCGCTTCGAAGATGCGAATAGCGCTGAGCGGAATGGCGGCGAGCGGATCAGACATAATCTGCCCTTATGCATACAGCAGGAGGTCTCGTTTGTCCAATCGTAGCAAAACCATATGTTGCCTCTAGGAACCATGCCACCCACGGAGAAGCACAATGGAAGAGGCCCACAGGAACCATAAGGAAACGACGTTTGGGTGGGTCGCCTGGATTCAGGACTTCCTTGCCCGAAAGGCGCTGGAGCGCCGCCAACGCGCAATAGCCGTCTGGGGCGACGATGCATCGCCCGCCCCGTGGGAGCCGCACCCCGATCGGCTCTATCGGCAGATCGGGGGCGCCTGGGGCGCCCGGCGCTAGCCGGCCGCCAAGGCCTCGGCGAAGGCCTCGCCGGCGCCGGCGGCGCGTTTGGAGCCGAGCACGGCGCTGGCCGACTGGCCCGCAGCGATCAGGCGCTCGCCGACGCGGCGCAGGTCCTGCGGCCCCACGGCGTCGATCTTTTCCGCCAACTCCCGCGCGGCGAAGAGCCGGCCGAAGGAGTGGATATTGTTGGCGTTGGCCTCGGCCCGGGCGAGGGGGGATTCCCGACGCATGAACAGGCCGCCCTTCAGCTGGGCCTTGGCCCGGGCCAGCTCACCCTCGCCGACGTTGGCCGCCAGCTTTTTGATCTCCTGCGCGGTCAGGCGGGCGGCCGGGGCGGCGTCGGCGGCGCCTGTGCCAGCGTAGACCCCCAGGGCGCCCACATCCTCATAGGCGTCGTTATAGGCGTCGATGGCGTAGGCGAGGCCATGGGCCTCCCTCACCTCCTGGAATAGGCGGGAAGACATGCCGCCGCCGAGCATCTCGGTGAAGATCATTTGGGTGAAGAAATCCGGGTCCTGGCGCGAGACGCCGGGCAGCATCAGCACAAGGTGCGCCTGCTCCAGCTTTCGCGTTTCCGCCGCGTGACCGCCGGCGAAGGCGGCGGGGGACGGGCGGTTCAGCGGCCGGTCCGGCGCGCGGCCGTCGCCGAAGGCCGCTTCGGTGAGGGCTAAAAGCTCGTCCTCGTCCACAGCGCCGGCGGCGGAGACGACAATGCGGTCGGCGGCGTAAAGGCCGCGGTGAAAGACGCCGAGGGTCTCAGCGGTCGCCGGCGTGAGGCTGGCCACCTCGCCGAGGATGGGCCGGCCCAGCGCATGGCCAGCGTAGGCGCGGGCCTGGGCCAGCTCGAACACCCGGTCGTCGGGGGTGTCGGCGGCTTCGGCGATCTCCTGCCCCACCACGCCCTTTTCTTTTTCCAGGTCGGCGGGATCGAGAGTCGGGCGGCGGACCAGGTCGCTCAGAACGCTCATGCCCAAGGGCAGCCCCCCGGTGAGGCAGCGCACCTGGAAGCTGGTGCGCTCTTGCCCGGTGGCCGCGTTGATGTTCCCGCCCTGCCCTTCGATGGCCTCGACGATTTCGCGCGAGCTCCTCGCGCCCGCCCCCTTGAACACCATGTGCTCGAGGAGATGGGCCCAGCCGGCGGTGGCCTCAGTCTCCCAGCGCGCGCCGCCATCGATGACGATGGATAGGGCCAGGCTCTCCAGCCCGCCGATGGGGTCGCAGACGACGCGGACGCCGTTGGACAAGGTATGGATTTTCGGGGTCATGAAGCGGCGAAGGCCCGCACATAGACCTTCACGGCCTCGACGTCGGCGGGCAGGCGGTCGATACGCTCGGGGCGGACGAAGAGGTCGCCGGCCTTGGCGGGCAAGGGTGGGGTGAAGCCGGTGGCCGCCGAAACCGCTTCGGGGAACTTAGCCGGGTGGGCGGTGGAGAGGGTCACCAGGGGCACGCCCTGCGCCAGTGTCGGGTGCGGCGCGGCGAGGGCGACGGCGGTGTGGGGATCGACCGGTTCGCCATAGGCCTCAAAGGCGCTCTTCATGGCGGCGGCGGTAGTCGGCTCGTCGATGCAGACGCCGCTGAACAGGGTCTTGATACTGTCGAACGCCTGGCTGGGCATCTGCAACTCGCCGGTGGCGGCGAAGGCGGCGAAGGCGCGGGCGGTCTCGGCGGCGTCGCGGCCCACGGCCTCGAAATAGAGGCGCTCGAAGTTGGAGGCGACCTGGATGTCCATGGCCGGGCTCTGGGTGGCCACCACCTCGCCCTTGGCGTAGCGGCCGGTGGTGAAGGCGCGGGCGAGAATATCGTTGGAATTGGTGGCCACCTGGATGGCGGCGATGGGCAGGCCCATGCGCAGGGCCACGTAGGCGGCGAAGGCGTCGCCGAAATTGCCGGTAGGCACGGTGAAGGCCACCTGGCGGCTGGGGGCGCCCAGCGCCACAGCGCTGGTGAAATAGTAGACGCTCTGGGCGACGATGCGCGCCCAGTTGATGGAGTTGACGCCCGAGAGGTCCACATCGGCGGCGAAGGTCTTATCGGCGAACAGGGATTTCAGGATCGCCTGGCAGTCGTCGAAGGTCCCGTCCACGGCGACGCAGCGAATATTGTCTTCCGCTGCGGCGGTCATGAAGCGCCGCTGCACTTCGGAGATGCGGCCTTCCGGATAGAGGGCGACCAGCTTGACGTGGGGCGAGCCGCGAAACGCCTCCACCGCCGCGCCGCCGGTGTCGCCCGAAGTCGCGCAGACAATGGTTAAGGTGCGCTTCCGCTCCGCCAGCACCCGGTCATAGAGGCGCGCCAAGAGCTGCATGGCCACGTCCTTGAACGCCAGGGTCGGGCCGTGGAACAGCTCCAAGAGCCAGCGGCCGGGCTCAAGTTGGCGCAGCGGCGTGACCGAGGCGTGGGTGAAGCTGGCGTAGGCGGCGGCGCAGTCCTGCGCGATCGCCTCAGGGCTCAAAGAATCGCCCGCAAAGGCGCCCAAGACGGCGGCGGCCACCTCAGCATAGGGCTTGCCGGCGAAGGCGGCGATCTGCTCAGCGGAGAAACGCGGCCAGGTCTCCGGCACATAGAGGCCGCCGTCGGGGGCGAGGCCGGCCAGGAGCGCGTCGGTGAAGTCCACGGACGGCGCGCCGCCCCGGGTCGAGATGTAGCGCATGAGGCTTTAGGCTTTGCGGCGGCGAAGGAGGGTCGCGATATAGACGCCGATCAAGGCTGCGGCCAGTCCGAACCAGGTGAGGATGTAGCCGAGGTGGTTGTTGGGGATATCCACCGGCACTGGCGCAGGGGTGGGGCCGAACCCCTGCGGCCTTGGGCTTTCCAGGAACAGGAAGACCGGCGCGGGGGCTTCCGCGTGCAGCTCAGCGGCCAATCCCTTGATGTCGCGGGAGAACCATTCGCCGCCCGGCTCGTGCTTGGGGGTGAGGCCGTTCGGCGGCGTAGCCTTGCGCAGCACCCCGACAATGGGCCCCTCCACCAGGGCGGACGAGGGCTTAAGCCGGGCTGCGTCCTCCTGGGCGAGGAAGCCCCGGTCCACCAGAATCGTGCGATAGGGGCCGACGTCGAGGGGGCAGGCGGTGACGATGCGGTCGCCCACCCCGGCATCGGTGACGGCATAGACCCGCGCGGTCGGGGTCTCTTCCAGGGTGGGGCAGCTGGCCACCACATGGGTGAAGTCCACAGCGCCCCGATCGCCGATGCGGTTCAAGACCACGTTCAGGGGCTCGGGCGGCGCAGTCTGCAGGGCGGCGATGCGGCTCAAGAGGTGGGTCTTCCACTGCAGCCGCTGCACCTGCCAGACGCCCAGGCCGCACAGGATCGTAAAGCCGATCAAGACGAAGATCAGCGGAACGACGGCGACGCGACGGACCGGCTTAGCGCTCATGCTCAGGGGGGGTGTCAGCAGGGAGATCGACCTGCGGCGGCGCGAGGGGGTTGACCGTTGGACCGGCGCCCGCACCGGGGACGACGGGGATCACCGGCGCCACATCGGCGCCGCCCGCCTCAGAGGCGCGATTCTGGAACTGCATGGCCAGCATCAGCCCCTTGGCCGGGGGAAGCAGCGCCAGGCACAGCACTGTACCGATGAGGGGCCAGACCAGAAGCTCCACCCAGACCGGCGGGCGGTAGGCGATCTCGGTGAACAACATGCCGAAACAGGCGATGAAGCCTACGATCAGGATGATGAACACCGCCGGTCCGTCGCCGGAATCGGCCGCGCGCAGATCGAACCCGCAAGCCTCGCATCGTTCGGCCACCTTCAGATAGCCGGTGAACAGCTTTCCCCGTCCGCAGTTGGGGCAGCGGCAGGCGAACCCGGAGACGAAGGGGTTCACCGCCATCGGCTAGTGGAGCTTGGGCAGGGTGACGTAGATGAAGGCGAACAGGAACAGCCACACCACATCGACGAAATGCCAGTACCAGGCCGCCGCCTCGAACCCGAAGTGCTTCTTCGGCGTCATCTGACCGGCCACGATGCGCAACAGGCAGACGATCAGGAAGATGGTGCCGATCAGGACGTGGGCGCCGTGAAAGCCCGTGGCCATGAAGAAGGAGGAGCCATAGAGGCCGGCGTTGGCGCTCTCGGTGTTGAAGAACAGCTTCTCGCCGATGATCTCGCGATACTCGTAGGCCTGCACACAGGTGAAGGTGATGCCCAAAAGGATGGTGATAAGCAGGCCCTGCTTGGCCTCCTTGCGGTCGCCCTTCTGCAGAGCGTGGTGGGCCCAGGTGACGGCGGTGCCGGAGGTGAGCAGGATCAAGGTGTTGATCAGAGGGAAGTGCCAGGGGTCCAGGATCTCGACGCCCTTGGGCGGCCACTGGCTCCAGGCGTCGCGCACTTCGGCGATGGCCGAGAAGGTGCGGTCATGGTGGAACAGGGACATCTCGAAGAAGACCCAGAACCAGGCCACGAAGAACATCACTTCGGACATGATGAACAGGATCATGCCGTAGCGGAGGCCGATCTGAACCACCGGGGTGTGGTCCCCGCCGCGGCTTTCCTTGATCACGTCGGCCCACCAGCCGAACATGGTGTAGAGCACGCCCACGCCGCCGGCGATGGCCATGATCCAGTTGCCCTTGGGGATGCCGAAGATGCCCTTCAGGCCGGCTACCACGCCCACGGTGAGCAGCACCGCGAAAAAGGAGCTGAGCAGGGGCCAGGGGCTGGGATTGACCAGGTGGTAGTCGTGATGGACGCCTTCGTGCGAAGCCATGAGTTTGCGCAATCCCCCGCTTGGTCCGGTCTTGTCTGGGTCAGGGCGCCGAAGCGCCGCATTTCAAATACGCTATAGCCTTGCGGCGGCGGCGATGAAAAGGGGGAAGCGTGCGGCTTAGCCCTTATTCGCCACAGGGGGCTTCACATCGGGCGCCGGATAGAAGGTGTAGGAGAGGGTCAGCTCCTGCAGCGGGCTGGTGTCTGGGTCGCTGGCGAACTTGGGATCCACGTAATAGATCACCGGAAAGGTCTTCTCCACCCCCGGCGCAATGGTCTGATCGTTGAAGCAGAAGCACTGGATCTTCAGGAAATAGGTCGCCGCCGATTCGGGGCTGACGTTGTAAGCGGCGCGGCCGGTTAGGGGCGTGGCGCCGTTGTTCTTCACCTTGAAATAGGCGAGGTTGGTGGCCCCGATCTTGATGGTCTGATGGGTCTGCACCGGAGAGAACGCCCAGGGGAGGCTCCGCACATTGGTGTCGAAGCCCACATCTATGGTGCGGTCGAGCGTCTTGACCGTGGAGGCGTGCAGCACCCGGCGCGGCGTGCCGTCAAAGCCCGTGGCCTGGCAAAAGGCCCGGTAGAAGGGCACGGCGGCATAGGCGAGGCCCACCATGCCAGTGAACACGACGACGCAGATCAACGCCACCGCGCCATTGCCGTAGCGCCGTCCCGACCCGGCCTTCGACGGCTTCAGCTTGGGGGGGTCAGCCTGCGCCATGACCGATGTTGGCCGCGATTTTCACGATGGTGACCACGAACACGATAACCACGAAGGCGACCAGGGCCACGGCGATCATCACCGAGCGCATCTTGCGCGCCTTGGCGGCGGCCGGCCCCTCGTGGAAGGGATCGCTCACGAAAAAGCCTTCACACTATGTTCGATCAACAAGGCGGCGAACAGGGCGGACAGATAGAGGATGGAATAGGCGAACAGGTCCCGCCCCTGCTTGGCGCCCGGCTTGACGGAATAGAGGCCGTCGGGACCTGGCAGCGCCGCCTCGCCGGCCTGGCTGCGCCACAGGCGGGCCGCCAGAAACAGGAAGCCCGCGCCGCCGGCGACGGAAACCGCGAAATAGGCGACGCCTCCAAGGCCCGTGAACGCCGGCAGAACCGCCACGGGGGCCAGCACCAGAGTGTAGAGCAGGATCTGCAACCGGGTGAACTTGGCGCCCTTGACCACCGGCATCATCGGCACGCCCGCCTTCTCGTAGTCGCCGCCGGAGTTGAGGGCGAGGGCCCAGAAGTGCGGGGGGGTCCAGAGGAAGATGATGGCGAACAGCAGCCAGGCGTTCAGCGGCGTGTGGCCCGTCGCCGCCGCCCAGCCGATCACCGGCGGCAAGGCGCCCGAGGCGCCGCCGATGACGATGTTCTGGGGCGTCGAGCGCTTCAGCCAGACGGTGTAGACGAGGGCGTAGAAGACGATGGTGAAAAGCAGCAGAGCCGCGGCGAGATAGTTCACCGCCAGGCCCATAAGCATCACCGAGAAGCCGGCGAGTACGAATCCGAAGGCCGCCGCGTCTCCCCGGCCGATGCGGCCCGCCGCCACCGGGCGCCCCCGGGTGCGGCGCATGATGGCGTCGATATCCTGATCGTAGGCCATGTTCAAGGCGCCCGAAGCCCCGGCGCCCACGGCGATGCACAAGACCGCCACGGCGGCGAGAATTGGGTTCATCGGCGTATCGGCGCAGACCAATCCAGTCAGGCCGGTGAACACAACCAGGGACATGACCCGGGGCTTGAGCAGCGCCAGATAATCCCACCACAGGGCCGGCGCCGTCGTCGCGGGAGGGTCCGCGACGGCGTAGCTGAGGGAGACCTCGGTCATCGGGCGGCCATCAGACTAGTGGGTTTCGGTGGCGGTGATCACCGGCAAGTCGTTGAACTGGTGGAACGGCGGCGGCGAGGACAGGGTCCATTCCAGGGTCGTGGCGCCCACGCCCCAGGGGTTGGCCTCGGCCTTGCGGCGGCGGATGGCGGCCTCGGCCAGCATGGCCAGGAACACCAGGACGCCGGCGGCGGTGATCAGATAGCCGAAGGACGACACCTTGTTCCAGAAGGCGAACTGCACCGGATAGTCCACATAGCGGCGCGGCATCCCTTGCAGACCCAGGAAGTGTTGGGGGAAGAAGACCACATTCACGCCGATGAACATCAGCCAGAAGTGCACGACGCCGAAGGCCTCGTTGTACTTCACGCCCCACATCTTCTCGAACCAGTAGTAGAAGCCGGCGAAGATGGCGAAGACGGCGCCCAGGCTCAACACATAGTGGAAGTGGGCGACCACATAGTAGGTGGCGTGCAGGCTATAGTCGATGCCGGCGTTGGAGAGCACCACGCCCGTCACCCCGCCCACGGTGAACAGGAAGATGAAGCCCATGACGAACAGCATGGGCGTCTTAAAGTCGATCGACCCGCCCCACATGGTGGCGATCCAAGAGAAGACCTTCACCCCGGTGGGCACGGCGATGACCATGGTGGCCGCCACGAAATAGGCCTGCAGGTTCACGTTCATGCCCACGGTGAACATGTGGTGAGCCCAGACCACGAAGCCGATGAAGCCGATGGCCACCATGG
>JAMFTA010000202.1 GCA_026225565.1 Caulobacter sp.
CAGCCCGCACCGTCGATGATCTGTGGCGGGCCATCGCCACCATCATCGACACCTACACGCCGCAGGAGTGCGCCAACTACTTCGCCGCTGCGGGATACGAGCCAGACTGATCGGAATCTGCTCTAGCTGCGGCCGACGCCTTCGCCCGCCGCAGCCAATATCTATGCATCGTGAATGCGCGAGCGGCGCGGGCGATTAAGCCGACTTCTTGAGGAAGCCGCCGTATTTCGCCGCAAAGCGCGAGACCCGGCCGCCGCGGTCGAGCAGGGTCTGGTTGCCGCCCGTCCAAGCCGGATGGGTGCGCGGATCGATATCCAGATTCAACGTCGCGCCTTCCTTACCGTAGGTGGAGCGCGTCTTATACGAGGAGCCATCGGTCATCACCACGGTGATGAAGTGGTAGTCGGGATGGGAATCTTGTTTCATCGGGGTGGTGCAACCGACTTCAGGTAATGGTCAAAACGGGAAAGCCCGCCTCGATAGGAGGCGGGCGTTGAGGGGTCCATTTACACGATGTCGCCCCTTGGGGGCAAGGGCGCAGTTGAAATCGACTAAATGCTGCTGAGCTTGCGGCAAATGGCGTCAAGCTGCTCTAGGGTCTGATAGACGATGCGCACCTCTCCCCGCCCGTCGCGATCGGCGATGACCACCGAAAGGCCAAGGCTTTCGGACAAGTCCTGCTCCAGCGCCCGGGTGTCGGCGTCGCCGCGCCTGGGACTCGGCGCAGATTTGATCTCCGGGGCCCGCCCCGGCCTTACGGCGTCCCGCGCCAAGGCTTCGGTCTGCCTCACCGACAGGTCGCGCTCGACGATGGTTTGGGCCAGCTGTTCGGGATCGGGCGCCGTGGCGATGGCCCGGGCATGACCAGGCGTGATGCGGCCCTCGTCCAACGCCGTCAACACGGCGGCGGGCAAGGTAAGCAGGCGCAGGGTATTGGCGATGTGGCTGCGGCTTTTGCCGACGGTCTTGGCGACCTCCTCCTGGGTGCGTCCGAATTTTCCCATGAGGGTCTTATAGGCCTGAGCCTCTTCGAGCGGCTTTAAGTCCTGGCGTTGGACATTCTCTATGATGCCGATCTCCAGCACATCGAGATCGTCCAGGTCGGCGCGAATCACCACCGGGACGCTGCGTAAACCGGCTTGCTGAGACGCTCGCCAGCGCCGTTCGCCGGCGACGATCTGGTATTCGCCAGGAGCGCCGGGGGCGGGCCTGACCAGGAGCGGCTGCAGAACCCCCTTTTCCTTGATGGAATGGGCGAGCTCTTCCAACTCCGCGTCCGAGAAGCTTCGCCGGGGCTGGTCGGGATTGCGGCGAAGCAACTCTATCGGCACCTCCCGCCCGGCGGTCGCCCGATCTTCGCTGCGCGCGTCAGCCGCCGCGGCGTCCACCTCCCCCAAGAGCGCCGATAATCCACGCCCCAGCCCGCGTCGCCCACCGGGTTCAGTCATACCGTCTCCCTCAGGCCGCGATCTTGGCGCGACGTGCGCCCTCGCGGCGGACCACTTCCCGGGCGAGGCGCAAATAGGCCTGGCTGCCGGCGCATTTCAAATCATAGATCAGCGCCGGCTTCCCGAACGACGGCGCCTCCGACACTCGCACGTTGCGGGGAATGACAGCGTCATAAACCTTATCGCCGAAATGGCCGCGCACGTCGGCGGCGACCTGTTCAGACAGGCTATTTCGCCGATCGTACATAGTGAGCACCACCCCCTGGATCTCCAGCGCCGGATTGAGGCTTCCGCGCACCAATTCCACGGTTCGCATCAGCTGGGTAAGCCCCTCCAGCGCGAAAAACTCGCATTGCAGGGGCACCAGGACCGCATCCGCGGCGGTCATGGCGTTGACGGTCAGGAGATTTAACGATGGCGGACAGTCGATCAAAAGATAATTGTACTGATGGCCATCCGCCGCCAGGCGCGAAACCGCCTCTCGCAGCAGGTATGACCGCCGGCTATGGCCACTCAGCTCGATTTCCGCGCCGGAGAGATCGGCGTCGGCCGGGATGATGTCGAGCCCTGGCACAGCGGTGTTGACGATGGCCGAACCCATGGGCGCGCCGCCCACCAGAACGTCATAGAGGGTGGTGGTGCGTCGGGCCTTTGGCACCCCAAGCCCGGTGGAGGCGTTGCCCTGAGGATCGGCGTCGACCAACAGCACGCGCTCACCGACGGCGGCCAAGGCGGTCCCAAGGTTGATCGCAGTCGTCGTCTTGCCGACGCCGCCCTTTTGATTAGCGATAGCCATGACCCGGAGCGGCGATGTCGATGCCTTAGCCACGCGAAATAGCCTCCACCTTCAGAACGCCACCTAGGGCATCGCTGCGACTGGGAATCAAGTCCGCGGTGAAGCGCCACCCGCGGCGCGCGTCGGCAATCTCCGACTCCACGTCGCGCCCCTTCAGGAAAAGTCCCATCGCCCCGCCCCGCATCAGGGGAGCGGCGAATCCGAATAGTCGATCGACAGGAGCGCACGCCCTGGCGGTCACCACCTCCACGTCCGCCAACCGCAAATCTTCCGCACGAGCGTTATGGACGGTCACCGGCAGCTTCAGCTGTTCGACGACTTCGTTCAGGAACCGGCATTTTTTGGCGATGCTCTCGATCAGATGAAGGCGGGCGCCCGCCGTGGGCTTTAACAGGATCGCCAACACCAAGCCTGGAAACCCCGCCCCGGCGCCGATATCCGCCCAGACTCTAGCCTCTGGAGCCAGGGGCAGCAATTGCGCACAATCCCAGGCGTGGCGAAGCCAGAAGTTCTCCAGGGCAGATGGACCGACCAAATTCATCCGCTGGTTCCCTAAAACGAGCAAATCCTTGAACGCCGCCATATCGTCCATCTGTGCGGGCGAGGCCTGCGCCAAGGCCTCAAACTCCGCAGCTCCGAAATCCGCCATTTCTATGCCGCATCCCGGCGCACGTGAGCCAGTAGGGCCGTTAAGGCGCCCGGAGTCACACCTTCAATACGACCAGCCTGACCGAGTGAGCCTGGCCTGATCGCGGAAAGCTTGTCACGGCATTCGTTGGAAAGCCCGCCGATACTGCGATAGTCGATATCGTCGGGAAGGCGAAGATCCTCGTCCCGCCGAAAGGCGTCCACATCCGCCTGTTGCCGGTCGAGATACCCTGCATAGCCAGCGTCGATCTCCAGTTGTTCTCGAACATCGGCCCGCCAGGTTTTCAGAACCGGCCAAAGCCCCGCCAGCACATCAAATCCCACGCCAGGCTGAGCGAGCAACTGGCCAAACTCCCGCTTGCGACCATCCTCGTTCAACTGAATGCCGACCTTCGCCGCCTGAGCGGGGGTGAGGGACAGGGTCAAGGCTTGCTGCTTGGCCATGGCGAGGGCGTCGCGCTTCTCCGCAAAGGCTGCTCTTCGCCGCTCACCGACGATCCCCAGGGACATGCCCCGTTCCGTGAGCCTGAGATCGGCGTTATCGGCGCGCAGCGTCAGGCGGAATTCCGCCCGGCTGGTAAACATCCGGTAGGGCTCAGTCACCCCTTGAGTGACCAGGTCATCCACCATAACCCCGATATAGGCCTCGTTGCGACCGAAGATGGCGGCGGACGATCCAGAGACCTGCCGCGCCGCATTGAGGCCCGCGACCAATCCTTGGGCCGCAGCCTCTTCATATCCCGTGGTGCCGTTGATCTGGCCTGCCAGGTAGAGCCCAGGCAAACGCTTGGTTTCGAGGGTGGCGGTCAGTTCCCTCGGATCGACGTAGTCGTATTCGATCGCATAGCCGTATCGCTTCACCATCACCGTTTCGAGCCCCTGGATGGTTCGCAGGAAAAGGTCCTGAGTGGCTTCGCTCACGGAGGTGGAAACGCCGTTGGGGTAGATGGTGTTATCGCTCAGGCCTTCAGGCTCAAGGAAGATCTGGTGGCTCGACTTGTCGCCGAACCTCACCACCTTGTCCTCGATCGAGGGACAGTAGCGCGGACCGGTCCCCTTGGCCCGCCCGCCATAGACGGCGGACTCGCCCAGATGATTGGCGATGATGGCGTGGGTCGCATCGTTGGTGGCGGTCACCCCGCAACAGATCTGCGGATTGACGATGCCGGTCGTCATGAATGAGAAGGGTGAGGGCTCCGCGTCCCCCTCTTGCCGCTCTATTCGATCCCAGTCGATGGTGTCCCCGTCTAGGCGAGGCGGCGTTCCGGTCTTCAGCCGGCCCATCCGAAAACCCGCCGCGCTGAGACGCAAGGCAAGGCCAATAGCTGGCGCGTCTCCATCCCGGCCCGCCGCGATACGCGTTTCGCCCCGATGGATGACGCCGCGCAGGAAGGTGCCTGTGGTCAGGACGACGCTGCCTGTGGAAAGGGTGGCGCCGTCGGCGAGGAGGACGCCCGCAACCCGACCGTCCTTCACAATCAGATCCTCGGCGGCGCCCGCCATGAGCGTTAAATTCGCCGTATTGCGCAGCTCCTCCTGCATGGCCGAGCGATAGAGCCCTCGGTCGATCTGGGCGCGGGGGCCCCGGACAGCCGGGCCCTTGGAACGGTTCAGCAGTCGGAACTGTATGCCAGACGCATCCGCCAGCCGACCCATCAGGCCATCCAGGGCGTCGATCTCCCGCACCAAATGGCCCTTGCCGAGCCCGCCCATGGCCGGGTTGCAGGACATCTCGCCCAGGGTTTCGATCTTGTGGGTGAGCAATAGGGTGCGCGCGCCAAATCGCGCGGCAGCAGCCGCCGCCTCACACCCTGCATGGCCCCCGCCAATGACGATGACGTCCCACTTTTGAGGATTCGAAACCATGACTGCTACTGTCTGTTGAAGTCGGAACCATACCGCAGTGCATCGGACGTTTCACGTGAAACATCATTTGCCGATGCAAAAGGTGCTGAAAATTCGGTCCAGCACATTGTCAGGATTGAGCCTGCCGGTGAGCCTTTCCATTGCGCGCGCCGCCAGACGGACGTCTTCGGCGATCAATTCCGGACCGCTCACATGGTTTAACGCCCGCTGCAAATGTTCCAAAGTTTCCGCGAGTAGGATCCGATGTCTCGCCTGGGTGATGGCTGGCGCATCGGCGCCCGCCATGACCTTAGTCAGCCAATCGCGAAGCGCGCTCTGCAAGTTCGCCATGCCCCCGGGCGCGACGGCCGATGCTTCGACGGTCGCCAATCGCACCGTCAACTCCGGTAGCGCTACGTCATGCCCAAGGTCAGCCTTGGTCACGACCAAGAAATCGCCCGGATTCACCAGCGACGCCACATCCGGCGCGAGGGCGCCCTGCCCTGGGTCCCAGCACAATAGACGCAGATCGGCGGCCTCCGCCCAAGCCCTGGCCCGTCGGACTCCCTCAATTTCGACCGCGTCCGAGGCATCCCTGATCCCGGCCATATCGGCGATCACCACCTTGTAGCCGTCTAGGACGATCTCGACCTCGATAACGTCGCGGGTGGCGCCGGGAACGGGGGTGACAATGGCGGCGTCCCGCCCGATCAGTGCATTGAGAAGACTGGATTTTCCGGCGTTCGGCTGGCCGATCAGGGCGATCCTCGTCCCCGCCCGGATCCGTTCTCCCCTGGCGCTGGAGAGTTCCACCGCGACCTCGGCCTTCAGCTGCAGGAGTAGATCGCGGGTCCGCTCTTGCAGAACCTGGGGAATATCCTCATCGGGGAAATCCACCTCAGCTTCAAGAAAGGCTAGAACCGCCAGCAGCTGGTCTCGCCACGCCGCGCCACGCCGAGCCAGACTTCCACCCAGTTGAGCCAGGGCTTGCCGGCGCTGAGCCTCCGTTTCGGCGTCGATAAGGTCGGCAATGGCTTCCGCTTGGGATAGCTCCATCTTACCTGCCTCGAACGCCCGCCGGGTGAACTCGCCCGGTTCCGCAAGGCGCGCGCCGTGGGCCATCAGGCAGGCTGAAACAGCTTGGATCACAGCTGGGCCGCCATGGACCTGCAGCTCGAAGACGTCCTCGCCGGTAAAGCTGGCGGGCGCTGGAAACCACAGCACCAGGGCGCTGTCGATCGGCCGCTCCCCATCGGTGATCGTCCGCAACAGGGCTTGTCGGGGTGGCGATTCGCCCGGTGCGACCTTCTCTAAAATCGCCTTGGAGCCAGGACCAGAGACGCGAAAGATGGCTACCGCCGCGCGACCGGGCGCGCTGGCTAGAGCGAAGATGGTGTCGCGCATCAGCTCTCGGATTGATCTCGGCCGCCAAGGCTGGCGCCAGCGGCTGCGGTCATCAATTTCCTGAACTGCTCCTGGGCCTGGCCTCCGAACGCAGTCCAGGTTTTCAAAAGCTCCTCGGGTTGCAACATGGATATGTTGGCGTCGATCTTCTTCTGAACCTCAGCCGTCATATGGGCGTTCAAGCCGGTGACATCCGGCAAGCCCAAAAACGCCCGGGCTTCGGCCGGCGAGCATTCCACCTCGATCTTCACCTTCATCGGAGCCTCCGAGCAGACCCGCCGTCGCTGAATCAGGTGTTCATCGACTGGAAGAAGTCCGCATTGTTCTTGGTCTGACGCAGCTTATCCAACAGGAATTCGATGGCGTCCTGGGCCCCCATGGGACTGAGGATGCGGCGCAGCACATAGGTTTTCTGCAGTTGATCCTTCGGCGTCAGCAGTTCTTCCTTGCGGGTGCCGGATTTCAGAACATCGATGGCCGGGAAGATACGCTTGTCGGCAACCTTGCGATCCAGCACGATTTCCGAATTGCCGGTGCCCTTGAATTCTTCGAAGATGACCTCGTCCATCCGCGAACCCGTATCGATCAGGGCGGTGGAGATGATGGTCAAGGAACCGCCCTCCTCAATATTGCGCGCGGCGCCGAAGAAGCGCTTGGGGCGCTGCAGGGCGTTGGCATCGACGCCGCCCGTCAGAACCTTACCGGATGACGGCACGACGGTGTTGTAGGCACGGCCGAGACGGGTGATGGAATCGAGCAGGATGACGACGTCACGCTTGTGCTCAACCAGGCGCTTTGCCTTTTCAATTACCATCTCGGCAACCTGAACGTGGCGTGAAGCAGGTTCGTCAAAGGTGG
>JAMFTA010000203.1 GCA_026225565.1 Caulobacter sp.
CCATCACCGACGACGCCGTCGAAATGGCGCGGCGCCTCCTTGTGCGCAGCTTCATGGGCCATGGAAGCAATGGTACTCACCCTGGCGCGCGCACCGGCTTTCGGGCGAACAGCAACCGGTCGGGGTCCACTCCAGCCCACGACTGGGCGAACCTGCCGCCCCACATGGCCGCTGTTGCTGAGCGACTTCGCGGCGTCGTTCTTGAAAATAGACCGGCGCTGGGGATCATTGATCGGTTCGATGGGCCGGACACTCTGATCTATATCGATCCGCCGTACATGCACGAAACGCGCTCAGGCAAGCGGTACAAGACCGATCTTCATTGTTGTTATCCGCATGAGATGACCGATGATGATCATATCGAGCTGCTTCTTCGAATTCAGTGTTTGAAGGGCGGCGCGATAGTCTCTGGCTATCCGTCACCGCTCTACGACAGGCTCCTTCGTGGTTGGGAGCGGATCGAGCGCGCAGCTCACGCGGACGGTGCTAGAGCGCGCACCGAAGTGATTTGGGTCAACCCGCATGCGAGCGCCGCTCGCACCGAGGCGTCCCATGGCTGACGTCTCCATTTTCGACGCCGCACGCCGCAAGGTCAAAATCGAAGACCTGATCAGCAAGGATATCAAGCTGCGGCGCGCAGGGCGCGAACTGCGTGGCCAGTGTCCCTTGTGCGGGGCGGGCGCGAAATCAGCGTCTCCGCCCTTCGCCATCAACCCCGATAAGCAGACCTTCCGCATGTATTGCGCCGGCTGCGACCTCTACGGCGACGTGATCGACCTTGAGCGGGCGCTGCGCGGTGGAACGCTATGGGAGGCGGCGCGGCGGATCGTCGGCGAAGAATTCGTGGCGGAGGATAAGGGCGAAGCGAAGAAGCGGGTTGAGAAGCCTGCGGCGCCCCGCTCATCCGATCTCATGGCGGTGGAGCTGTGGAAGTCGGCGCAACCGTCGATCAAGGGCACGCTGGCGGAGCGGTATCTGCGCAATCGCGGGATCTCCGGCGCGGTGCTGGAGGCGGTGATGGCTTCGCCGCACCTGCGCTATCACCCGCACGCCAAATGGGGCTGGCTGGCCGATCGCCGCGAATGGCTGCTGGCTCCAGCGATGCTGGTCCGTGTGGTCACCGCCAGGGGCCCCACCGGCGGGATACACGCCACCTATCTCAGCCGCATCGGATGGAAGGCCGATCTTGAGCCCGCCAAGCGCATGTGGGGGCCGCAGAACGATGCGGACGGCCGCCCCGGCGGCGCCTGGCTGATCGGGCCGGATGGGGCGGGCGATCTGGTCTGCGCCGAAGGGATCGAGACGGCGTTGTCGGTGGCCATGCTGGCGGCGCGATCGGGCCGGCCGATGCGGTGCTGCGCCGCCCTGTCGCTGGGTCGCCTGCAGGGCGGCTTGGCAAAGGACGATGACGGCTGCATCGATCCGTTCGACCCCAAGCCTGATCTGGAGCGCGGCCCGTTCGTCTGGCCTGCGCCTGCGCAGAACCCGTGGGGCGCGGTGATCATCGCCGTGGATCGGGACATGAAGCCGATCAAGGTCAAGGCGCGCACGCCCCGCGGCCGCATCTGTGAATACCGCCTGGAGGGCGAGGCGCGAGCCAGGTTGTCGGGGCGCCTAGCGACGGCCGCCTGGCTGCGGGCCGGAGCCGCCTCGGCGCGGGCCATCGCGCCTCCACCGGGCTTCGATTTCAACAATGAGCTTCAACGGGTTTTGCGGGGTGCTGCGTGACCGACCGACCGACCGACCGACCGAATGCGTGCGCTGCTTTGCTCGGTTGTCGAGGCCGCCATTGAATATCTCGACCTTCTCGATGGCGAATTTGGCGATCTCGAAGATGACGACGCTGAAGTCTACCTGGAGGACGACGTTTGAGTGATTTTGGACCCTACGACGTGCTGTCCTCCGGCGACGCCATGGGCGAAGCGGAGCCGGACACTGAGCGAATGCTTGGCGCGTTCCCTAATCCTACCGTTTCCGAATCCCCCGTCGTCCCGCTTGGCTTCTTTGGCGGCAAGGTGGTGTTCGCCATGCCGGAAGGCGAAATCCGTATGGAAATGGCCGCCAAGATCGGCGGCATGCTGCGCGCCGACATCTACGCCTGCGCCAAGGGGCAGGCCTTCCTGGTCTATTGGCGAGACAGCGCCGACAAGTTTCAGCGAGAGCTCGCGTCGGTCTGGTTCGTGCGCAAATGCCGGGAAGCCGGCTATTGGGACGCGGATCGCGTGCAGCGGTCGCTTGGTGTCTGGCCGGGCGATGCTGGCGACGTGATCCTGCATCGGGGCCATGAAATCTGGCGCTATGCGCCGGGTGGAGACATCACCAAGCTTTCAATCGCCGATGCGCTGCGAAATCCCCGCGGCCCCCTCTATCGCCTCGCCGCGACCCGCGATGCGCCGGAAAAGGCGTCGCCTGTCACCAAGGGCCAATGGATTAGGAAGCGCCTGGACGCTTGGCGGTTCGAGGCGATTGGCGCGGATGGACTGACGGGCGCCGACGTAACCGCCGGCTGGCTCATGGCGTCGCACATGGGCGCCGTATCCCCGTTTCGCGGTCACCTTCTGATCAACGCCCTGGCCGGATCGGGCAAGTCCACGCTGGTGGAGTTTCTCAACGCCTGTTCTGCCGCCTTGGCCGGCGACGTGATGGACAGCTTCTCAGAAGCTGGGATCAAGAATGAGCTGAACGGG
The DNA here is from genome assembly GCA_026225565.1 of Caulobacter sp. Classification (GTDB taxonomy): domain Bacteria; phylum Pseudomonadota; class Alphaproteobacteria; order Caulobacterales; family Caulobacteraceae; genus CAIOYC01. The sequence continues at coordinate 2,688 of JAMFTA010000203.1, forward strand.
CATGCGCGGCCTGTGCATCTGGACGAGGCCGAGGCGTCGTCTGGCGCCAATGGGCCGGGTGTTTTGGAGCGGGTGTTAGAGATCATCCGCCGGATGGCCACGGGCAACGGCGGCTCGCGGAAGCAAGGCGATATCGGCGGCGGCACGGTGAGCCAGACGGCGATCGGCTGCGTCCTGCTCGCCGGGGTCAATCCGCCCAAGCTTGGGTCGGCCGATGCGTCTCGGATCATGGAAATTCGCCTCTTGCCGCTCACCACGCCAAGGATCGGCCTGGAGCGGATGGCCAGCGACGAAGAGCTGCACAACTCGATCGAAGACGCCAAGGCGCTGGCCCCGGCCTTGCTCGGACGCGCGCTCTGCGGTGCGGCCCGGTTCAAGGCCGATTTCGACGCTGTGAAGATGGCGCTGATCGAATTGAAGCAATCGCCCCGCGCCGCCGATCTGGTCGCCATGCTGGCGGCCGGGCGTCGCCTGCTGCTGTTCGACGATCCGTTAGACGCTGAAGGCGCGGATGCTGAGGCGGCGTTCTGGAAGCCCTTGCTGGTCGAGCGCGAGGCCAAGGATACAGTGTCCAATCCAGGCGCGGACGCCCTGGCGCACCTGATGGCGGCCGATAGCGGCCAGCATATGCACGATCGCCGCGCCACCCTTGGCGAGCTTCTGCAAAAGCACCTGGATCTCGACGCAGAGTACGACGGGGTGCTGAAGGCGCACGGGCTGAAGGTGTTCAAAGGCGCGTGGGAAGATGGCGCGCCGGGCCCATGGCTCTTGGTCGCCAATAACCATCCCGCGCTGGAGCGCATCTTTGAGCGCACACCCTGGCGCGATTGGCGGCGCTCGCTGGCCTACATCGATGTGCTTGGCGAGGATCACCTCACCCGGTCCTGTCCCAAGGCGCAGCGCTTCGGCCTGGGCGTGATCTCGCGCGCCACGGCCATTCCCCTCACCCCTTGGTTGGAAGGCAGCTTTCATGGCGTTACGCACGTTACGCCTGGCGTTACGGATCAACCCAATGAATTTTAACGCCTTTCAGACATTCGTAACGCCCGTAACGGGTGTAACGCTTTGGCGACTCCTGCGAGCGCGCATGCCTGTAGGCGCACGACGCCACAGGTGCGTCACAAGCGTTACGCGCGTTACGCTTCTCTTTTTCAAAAGCAATTTCAAAAAGATAGACTGTAACGATGGCCGTAACGCCATCGCGACGGCCTGTCACATGGGGGCATGACCATGGACTTCGTCGAGCGCGATCCCACCGAAACCCTTGTGCAGCACCTGGCCCGCAACGCGGCGGCCCTGAACCTGACTGACCTGCAGCGCGCCGACCTCGTCCAGGCTTACCGCCTGCAGCACGGGACAAGAGCCGATCAGCGCAGGTCCAGGCAGATCGCCAACGCCATACAGGCGCAGCTCGACGGCGCAGTGGTCGACGCAGTGACTGCGGCTGAGGCCAAAGGCGAAGGCGTGGAACCGTTCAACAGCGAAGGCGCGATCCGCATCCGTTCGCGCGATGGCCTGAGCGCCCTCTACCTGTCCGGCGCCATTGGCGAGCAGTGTTTCCGGATCGGCGTCGCCTATCGGCTGTTCTTCGAAGCGGTTGGGTCTGCCGGCCTTCGGTCGCAGTTGGCTGATCCTGATCGCGTCCGCAAATCCGGGCTCAATGCCGCGCCTGCTGCGGCGCTGTTCACCGCCTATGTCGGCGTCCGCCTCACGTTGGCGGAGAGTACGATCCAGAAGGCCGACGTCACGGGTCGGATGCTGCACGTGGTGCGCGGCGTCGCTGGTCAGGGCAATCCGATCACCTCAATGGGCAAAGGCAACGCTCGGGCGGCGAACATCAAGGCGTTGAAGGCGGGTTTAGCTGCCGCTCAACCCGTACTCTGGTCGGGCGACATGCTCTCGAAGCTGCAAATCAGGCGCTTTGCAGCATAGCCCCTTGCGAATCACGTACCCGTAAGTTCATAAAGTTCCTTAGTAGCCAAAGCTCCACCATCAAGCCGCCCAGCGACCCCGCTGAGGCGGCTTTTTCGTGGAAAATCAAAGAGTTGGTTGCTAGAGCGGGTCCTTTCCGCCCCCGCCAGAAGCATGCGGTGAGGCGGAGCGCCCAGTTTTTGCCGACAGACCGATTTGGGGATTGTGAACGCCGTGAACGCCGTGCTGCTGACGCAGGTCGAGTACGCCGAACATCGCGGCGTTGGACGCTCCGCCGTTTCGAACTGGAAGAGAAATAAGCTTCTGGTGTTTGCCGAGGGGCCGGATGGCCTCCCTCTGGTGGATCGCGACCGCACCGATGCGCGGCTGCACGCGAATATCAACCCGATGCGGGGCCGGCGGCGCGCCAAGGAGGCGTCGGAGGCCGTTGCTCCGGCTCTGGGGTCGCAGGTTGCGCCAGGGCCGAGCATTGGCGACGCCCGGAGCGATCTTCTCCGCGAACAGGTCACCCGCGAGCGGCTGCGCAACGCCAAGGACGCGGGCGAGCTTGTGCCGCTGGCTGAGTATGAGCGGCGCGCGGCCGAGCTGGGCCGCCAGACGCGCGAGCGAGTCCAGTCAGCCCTGGCGAACGTCGCCGAGCGCCTAGCCGTGGAAACGGACCCGCGCAAGCTGACGCTGCTCATGTCGGACGCGGTCGATCGGGTCTTTTCAGAGATCGCCGATCTCGCGGCGGGCGGCGTCGAACGTCCCTCAGTTCTCGAAGAGGGTGTGGGCGGCGAGGTGGAAGGGGACAGCGGCGAGGAAGCGTGATGGCGTTCGATTATGGGCGCTTCAACGCCTCTGAAGAGATGCTGCGCGCCAACGCCTCGCGGCTCGATGCGGCCTTCGCCTCTGGGCTTCGGCCGCCGGAACGGATGAGCGTCTCCGAATGGGCGGTGCGCTATCGAAAGTTCCCGGCCGACGCTGAGTATTCGGGCGGTTGGCAACATGAGACGGCGCCCTACCTGGTGGAGATCATGGATTGTGTGTCGCCGCACCATCCGGCGCGGGAAGTCTCGATCCTCAAGTGCGCCCAATCGGGAGGTTCGGCGGCGGCTGAAATCCTGATCGGCTATGTCGCCGACATTTCGCCCGCGAACATGCTGTACGTCCAGGCCACGGTTAGGGCGGGAACGGATTGGGCGCGCGATAAGCTCTGGCCCATGATCCGGGCAACGGCGCGTCTCGGTGCGGACCGGACCGGCGCGATCGCGCCGCGTGCGAAGTCCGATGCGGAGGGATCGACCCAGCACCGGATCAAGTTCCGGCGCGGCGAAAGCGGCATGCTGCTGGCGGGGTCGAACTCGGCGGCGACGCTGCGGTCTCACTCGGTTCGTTACGCCATCGAGGACGATCTCGACTCCCATGCTGACGATGTGGAAGGACAGGGATCCTCGGAAGGCATGGTGACGGCCCGCTTGCGCGTCGCCACGCGCACCGGGCGGGCCAAGCGGCTGAAGATTTCGACGCCGACCGTGAAGGGCGCGTCGAAGATCGGCACGGCCTATGAGGCTTCGGACAAACGCCGGTTTCACCTGCGTTGTCCGGGATGCGAAAGCCGGTTCGACCCGGACTTCGCCGATCTGCAATGGCCCAAGGCGCCGTCGCAACCTCGGCTAGCGCACCTGGTGGCCCCTTGCTGCGGCACGCCGATCGAGCACTGGCAAAAGCGCGAGCTGTCCTTGTTCGACGGCTGGCTGGCGACGGCGGAGATCGATGGCGAAAAGCCGCCGCGCTTCATGGATGAGGCGACGTTTCAGGATTGGCGCAAGCGCCCGGTAGGCGATCTGCAGCCCGGTTTCCATATCACCGGGATCATATCGAGCTTCATGCTCTGGGCGGACCTTTGCCAGGGGTTCCTGGCCGCCCAAGGCGACGTCCACAAGCTTATGACGTGGACAAACCTCGACCTCGGCAACCTCTTTGAGGTCAAGGGCTCGGCGCCAGACTTCGAAAAGCTCAAGGCGCTGCGAGAACAGCACTGGGGCCGGGGGCAACTGCCCTATGGCCCCGTCTGCACCACCATGGGCGTCGATGTGCAGGGCGACGGCCTCTATTACGAGATCGTCGCCTGGGCTGAGAACGGCGAAAGTTGGTCGATCGACGCCGGCTTTCTGCCTGGCGCGACGGACGTCGCCGGCGAGGGCGCTTGGGTTGATCTGGAGACGGTCGCCCGGCGCAAGGTCGCCTATCCGGGCGGCAAGACCTTCGGCCTGGACCAAGTCTGCGTCGATGCGGGCTATCACACGGCCTCGGCTGAGGCGTTTTGCCGGTCACATAGCAACAGGCTTCCGGTATTTGGGCGGGCGGGTTGGACCTTGCCGGTGCTCGGGCGCGGGGAAAACCTGCGTTACGAGCGCCAGGGCAAGCGCACGGGCCAAGGGTCCAAGCGCTCGGAAGACAAGGCCTATATCGTCGGCACGTTCGGCGTGAAGCAGACCTTCTTCGGCTTTCTGCGCTCCACAATTGAGGCGGCGGCGGAGGAAGTCTCCACCGGGGTTGAGCACGCCAGCCGCGGCCGCTGTCACTTCAGCCGCGACGCCCAGGATCAATGGTTCGAACAGATCACGGCGGAGACTATCATGGTCACCGTGGTTAACGGGTACCCGCGGCGGGAATGGAAGCCGCTGCCTGGCCGCCAGAACCACTGGCTCGACTGCCGGGTCTACAACCACGCCGCGGCCGAAAAGCTCATGCTGGACACCCTGTCTGATGCGGAGTGGGCGGCGCTGCGGGCAGGCCGCTACGCCGCCGCCGACCCGGTCCAGGGCGACCTTCTCGCCCTGGCGGCACGGCCCGCGCCGATCATGGCCGCTGTGCCACCGGATGCGAGCGCCGCTCGCATCGCCGATGCTCAACCTGTTCCGGTCCATGAGGACTGGATCGCCGCCGCTGATGAAGAGGCTTGGATCTGATGCCCGCGCCCTACTTCACGACGGAGATCGCCGCCCTGCAGGCCGCCGCGGCGACCGGGGAACTGACGGTTGAGCAGAATGGCGACCGGGTGACCTATCGGTCGATGTCCGACCTGATGAAGGCGCTGGTCTATTTCCAGGGCTTGGCGTCCGCCGCGGCTGTCTTGCCGGGCTCTGCGCCGACGAATGTGACCGTCGCCGGCTACGATCGGGACTGACATGGCCGACATTGCAGGGTTTATCGACGGCCTGATTGAGCCGTTTTCGCCCGCGCTTGTCCGCAAGCGGATGGCGGAGCGCGGCGCCTTGAAGGTGATGCGCCAGTACGACGCCGCCGCCGGCGGCCGTCGCACGGCGGGGTGGAAGCGGACGGCGTCCAGCGCCGACCGCGAAGTGCGCCAGGGCCTGGTGAAACTGCGCGACGGCGCGCGGGAGCTTTGCCGGAACAACAAATATGCGGCGTCTTCTAAGCGCCAGCTCCTGGCCAACCTGGTCGGCAACGGGATTTCGGCCCGCGCCACCCATGCCGACGACAAGATCGCCGCCGTGGCGCAGGCGTGGTGGGAGGATTGGGCGCACGGCAAGGTGGACGGCCGCCGCGACTTCTATGGCGTGCAAAAGCTCGCCGTGGCCGCGATGATCGAAGGCGGCGAGGGGCTGATCGTCTGGTCGCCGCTGGGAAAGCGCCCTGATGCGCGGTGCCGAGTTCTGGAGGGAGACTATCTCGACCACCTAAAGAACAACTTCGTGCTGGGCGACGGACGGATCGTCCAGGGCGTTGAGTTTGACGCCGATGGCGACCGCGCCGGTTACTGGCTGCACCCGTCGCACCCTGGCGATTTCGGCGGCTATTACGGCATGTCGGCCCGCTACGACGCGGCGGACGTGGATCACCTGTTCGAAGAGCTGCGCGCCGGCCAAACCCGGGGCGTGTCGTGGTTCGCCCCGGTGATGATGACGCTGCGCGACGAGGGCGACTACGAAGAAGCGCTGCTGATGAAGAAAAAGGTCGAGGCTTGCCTCGCCTTGATCCTCACGCCGCCGGAAAATGGGGCGTCTTCGCCGTTGGCGGCGCAGGAAGCCACCTCCGCGGACAATCCCGGACGTCCAGCGATCGAAACCGTGCGCCCGGCCATGATCTTCCGGACCAAGCCCGGTGAATCCGCCACGGCGCTGGAGCCGTCTTCGGGCGGCGACGGGATCGCCTTCATTCACCAGCAAATCGCCGGTGTGGCGGCGAACCTTGCGCCCTATCACCTGATCTCGGGCGACGTTTCCAAGGCCAACTATTCCAGCCTCCGAGCGGCCAACCTCGGCTTCGGCTCGACCCTGGACGATTGGCAACAGAACGAGATCATCCCGTTCCTGTGCAACCCGGCCTTCTACCGCCAGATGCGCGTCCTGGCCCTGGCCACGGGCGACAAGCGGTACTTGGAGGTGCGCCCGGCGTGGGCTGTGCCCAAACGCCAGGCGGTCGATCCGATCAAAGATATCGGCGGCGAGATCATGGAAAACCGCGCCGGTTACAAGACCATGCAGCAATCCTTGGCTGAGCGCGGCCAGAACTGGAAGACCGCCTATGGCGAGATCGCGGCCAGCAACACGCTGGCGGATACGCTCGGTCTGGTTCTCGACACTGACCCGCGCAAGGTCAACGCCACGGGCGCGATCCAGCCGCCAGCGAGCTTCGCCACGCCCAAGGCAGACCCGTCCGGCGCGGATGACACGCGCTTGATCGATTTCATGAGCCGGATGATGGACGCCCGCGATTCTGGCGATGGGGCGACCATGGCGCGGGGATTTGCCGAGGCGGCCGATCTTTTGGCCGAAGGCGGCGCCATGGCCCAAGGCGTCTCCCGCGTGCTTCGCCTCCTGTTCGACGACAAATCCGACAACTGAGAGATCAAACATGACCCGTTCCGCCCCCAAGGCGAACGGCCTCGCCGATGTTCGGCGCGGGCCGCCGGATTCCCGTGGCAGTCGCGCTGCGACCTTCTCCGGATCGTCCTATAACGCCGCCGACCATACGGTCCAGGCGGTGCTGTCCGCCGGAACGCGTGTCATCCGCGGCGGCTATTTCGCCTACGGTGAAGAGCTGGACGTCTCGCCGGCGGCTGTTGACGTCACCCGCGTCGCTGCAGGGCTTGTCCCGTTTCTCGACGCTCACGCGACTGACAGCATGGGCGCCGTGCTTGGGCGAGTGCTGTCCGTCAGCTTCGAAAATGGTCAACTGATCGGCCTGATCCAGTTCAACCAGACCGCCCAAGGCGCTGTAGCCGAAGGCATGGTGTCCCGCGGCGAGTTGACCGGGATCTCTATCGGCTACGCCGTCAGCGTCTGGCGCATGATCGAGATCGACGCTTCCGGCGTCGAAATCTGGAGCGCCGGTCAATGGGAGCTTCTCGAAGCCTCCCTCGTCCCTGTTCCCGCTGACCCGGCCGCTGGGGTCCGGTCTGCGGCTGCAAATCCCAGCACACCCGCCCCCAATGGGGCTCTCACTCAAGAGGAAGAAGATATGCAGACCCGGTCCCTGCCCGGCGGCGCCGCCGCGCCTGCCGCCCCGGCCGTCGTGACGCCGCTCGCTGCCGTCCCGGCCGCCGACGCCGTTGTGCGTTTCGGCTCGATCGAAGCGCTCGATTTTGTCGAACAAGCCCGCACCTTCGGCGTCGAGGCGCGCGGCCGCGAGCTGGTGACCCAAAACGCGGCGGGTCAGTTCTCTGTAGAGGCGGCACGTACCGCGCTGCTGGCGTCGGCCGCCGACCATCAGCGGGCCCGCTCCGCTCCGCTAACGCTGGGCGTCACGGCGGAAGTCACCCTGGACGCGCGTGACAAGATGCGAAGCGCCGTCACTTCGGCGCTGCTGCACCGTTTTTCGCCGGACAATAAGCTCGACGACAAGATCGGCGCGGCTGACTTCAGGGGGATGACCCTTCTGGAGATCGGACGCCGCAACCTGGAAGCCAATGGCGAGAAAATCAACGGCAAGTCCAAGCGCGAAATCGCCGACATGTGCCTTCGCGCCAACTCCACCTCGGACTTCCCCAATATCCTCGCCAACGTCGCCAATAAGACTCTGCGCGATGGTTACGGCACGGCGGCGCAGACGTTCAAGCAGTGGGCGCGCGCTTCCACGATGCCCGATTTCAAGCCCATGAATCGTGTGCAGCTCGGCGGCGCGCCGGGCTTGCTCGCCGTCCCGGAAGGCGGCGAGATCAAGCGCGGCACGATCGGTGATGGCAAGGAGGTCTATGCGCTCGGAACGTATGGTCGCATCTTCTCCATTACCCGCCAGACGCTGGTCAACGA
>JAMFTA010000204.1 GCA_026225565.1 Caulobacter sp.
CGTTGCCGAAGGCCATCTTCAAAGGCGTGCGCTCGGCGTCGTGCACCGGCTGGTTGACCAGATAGCGGCACAGCTCGCCGATATAGACGAACATGGTGCAGCGCTGCTCGACGATATCGGGCCAGAACTGGCTGGCGGAGAATCGCTTTTTCAAAACCAGGGCGCCGCCGTTCAGGAGCGCCGCGCCCACGGCGCAGAGGCCGCCGGTGGCGTGATAGAGCGGCAGGCAGCAGTAGATGCGGTCAAGCGGCCCCGAACCCGTGGCGCCGGCGAAGCCGCGCATATAGGTCTCCACTCGCATGTGGGTGATTTTCGCCGCCTTGGGCAGGCCGGTGGTGCCGGAGGTATAGATGTAAAGCGCCACGTCCTTGGCGGTCAGGCCATAGCGGGCGGTCTCGCGGGTGGGTCGAAGGGATGAGACCCCCTTTAGCGCCCTATCCAGGTCTCGGTCGGCCGTGGGGGCGGCGCCGCCGACGATCCATTCTGTCATCTTGCGGCCGAGATCGGCGCGCACCGCCTCGAACGCCGCGGCCGTCTCCCCGTCGGCGATCACGTGGGCGGCGCCGGAAATCTTCAAGCTGTGGCTGAGGGCGGGGCCGGTCTGGTTGTTGTTGATCAGGGCCGTGGCCACCCCAACCTTGGAGAGGCCATACCAAACGGCCACATATTCCAGGCGATTGCCCATGAACAGGGCCACGGTGTCGCCCTTCTTGATGCCCCGCCCGGTGGCCCAATGGGCGAAGCGGTTGGCCAGGGCGTCGAGCTGGGCGTAGGTGAGGCTCTTGCCCTCGAAAATGATCGCCGTCCGCTGGGGATGCTTGTCGACGGTGGCTTCCAGATCGTCGCAGGTCAGCCAGGGCGAGGTGGGCGCGATCCCCTTTAGCCGCCGCAAGGTGCGATAGAGTCCGCCGATAAAGCGGAGCTCACGTTGCGTGTTGGCGACAAAACCCATGCGTCCAGACTTCCAAATTCAGCTGATTTACCCCGCCGCCCCCCCCCAGGGTCAAGCGCTGCGGCCCGACCATCGGCGATCGACGATCGGCGGCGACCCAAATGGCGCGACGCCGGCCGCGCCAAGGGTGTTTTTGCTGAAGGCTTGACCGCGAACGGGCCTGGATGAGACGTAAAAATCACAGGGGCATAGCTAGGCAATGCAGGCCGCCAAGGCTCTGAGATTTAAACGCTTATCCCATGGCTGGGACGCAATATTCGTTCGCCTTGATCCAGCTCTTCTTTCCCCGTTCGCCCAATATTGGAACGCTCCACCGCAAGGAGCGTTTAGTCCCCACAATCAGATCTTATGGGAGAGCGAGATGTCCATCACCTATCCTGAAGTTAAACCGTCTTCAGCTTCGACGCCCGGCGCCAGCAAGCCTGCCGCCGCCAATATCATGAATTCCGGTTCGGCCCTGTTTCCCGGCGGCTCCACGGAAGTCTACGAGCGCGCCTCCAAGGCCCGTAGCGGTGGCAACATGTCCCTGGCCTGGATCGCCGCTCCGGTGGCGGTGGTGCTGATCGGCGGTGCGGTCTATCTTGCCACTGCCCATCGTCCCACGGCGAGCCAACCTGTGGCTCCCGCCGCGCCGACGCAAACCGTCAGCAGCAGCACGACGACCACCCAAGTCCCGACGACCCAAGCGCCGCCGCCGGCTCTGGCGGTTCAGCCGGCCGTTCCCGCCGCCGACACGACCCGCCACGTAGTGACCCACACCCGCATCGTCGAGGCGCCGGCCGCTCCGGTTGAACGGGTCGAGCACGTGAGAGCGGCCGCTGCGCCGGTCCACGTCGCTCGCACCCGCGTGACGCGAACGGAGACCGCGCCGTCCCAGGCCGCGTCTGCTGAGGCTCCCGCGCCGGTGATGGCGGCTCCGGCCCAGGCGGTGACCCCCGCCGCGACTCCGGGCAGCTTCGCCTTGACGCCGGCGCCTGAAGCCGCGCCCGAGGCGACCCCGTCGGTCGCCCCGACCACCACCGATGCGGCGCCCGCCGCCCCCTCGGGCGATAAACCCCAATAGGTTCGGGGCGACCAGGGGACGTCGGCGAGGGCCGATGGAGGCGAAGAGGGGCGGTCCAATGGGCCGCCCTTTTTTGCTGCATCGGGCGAGGATGGTAGGCTATGCGCCCGCACCCTCCCGCCAAGGGCGAAAGGCGGGGCAAGCCGCCCTCCCGGCCCTTGCCGTCCCCGGCTTGCCCGGCCCCGCGTTTGGCGCGCGCGCCTGCCTGTGGTGGGGAGACGGCGATCCGCGCCTTATCGCCCCGTCACCCCACGAACGGGAACTCGGCGTCGTAGTCGATCATGAAGGACTCCAGCCCCACCATCCCCCCGCCATTGCCGAGCGGCTTGGCCTCCGCCTGCAGGTAGATGCCTTCGCTCAGCGCCCGCTCGTTCCTGGGGATCATGCCTTCCAGCTGGATGCGGTGGCCGAGCACCCCCATGGACATGCCGCCCATAGGCACTTCGAACACCGCATCGTCCTTGAACACCCAGTTCTGATCGGTGGAGAGGGAAGACAGCAGCACCACATAGCCATTGCCCGCCACCTGCAGAAAGCCGGCGACATCCAGGTTGGGGCCGCGCGCGCCCAGCAAGCTCACCAACACCTCGGGCGGAATGAAGATGCGGCCTATGGAGGGCGAGATCCGCTCCATGGCGAAGTGTTTCTGGGTGTCGCGGCGGCGATTGGGCGCCGCCACGCCTGGCCAGATCTCGCGCTGGGCGGGCAGGCTGAGGGTTCCCAGACGATCATAGCTATAGCCGAGCTTGGCCATGTCGACCACATCGCCGGCGCGGATCGGAGGCGCGTCCTGGCCATCCTCGGTCACATAGCCGCGCAGCACCTCCCTCTTCCACGCTGGCGCATAGTTGCCATCGCCCCAGATGGAGCTCCACTGGGCCCAGATGCGGTCGACGTTGGAGTGGTGGAACCAGAACAAAGGGTCCGCCGGAGAAGTGCTGAGGTTGACCATGTCGCCGCCGACGAACAGATGCACCAGGTTGTGCCCGTACTGCTCGGCCGAGCCCATGTAGTTGTCGAGGGGATCGCCCTGGTTGGGGGCGCCGAAGAAATAGTCGAAGCTGTCCGCCGGGCGGCCGAGGAAGTCGGCGTCGCGATTGCCCACCTTTACCGACAGGCCGATGTAGTCGCTGATCTTGCTCTGCGCCGTGGCGGTGCGTTCGCGATGATAGAAGGGGCTGTTCTTGACGAAGAACATCGGCGGGACGTGGTCGTCGCCCCAGTTCCAATAGGGCATGGCGAAGGCGTCATGGCCGGAGACCCGCGCCACCACCCGCTCGAAATAGACCATCTGCATCCGGTGCCAGGCCAGGAACCGCCAACTGTGGTGATGGCCCCAGCCCATATCGGCATGTATGGCGATCTGGCGGCCGATGCCGAGGGCCCCGGAATCCGCCTTCATGCGCGGGATGGCGGCGCGTAGGGCCAAAAGGTTGTCGTCATTATAGGGGAGCGTGCCTACATCCCGCCGAACCCGCAGGCCATTGCCTTGGGCCAGGCCGCTTGTTGTGGCGAACATCGACGCAAGGGCCGCCCCGCCCGTGAGGGCGGCGGCGCGGCGCGTAAAGTTCACCATCGACTTCCTCGGCGCATCCGCTCATCCGCATCAATAGACCGCAGGGCGGCGCGCGACGGCTAAGGTTGCACGATGCCGCCGCCCGCAAACTTTCGCCAGTGAAAACCCTTAATTCGCGAATGCGGGCTATAAGGGCGCGCGTATGAACCAGAGCGTCCCATGAGCCACAACGACGAACGGCGGCGGCTGCCGCGCCGACGCACCCTGCTCAGCGCCGCCGCCGTGCATGGTCCCGAGGACACGGTGGTGGCCTGCACCGTGCGCGACAAGAGCGTCACCGGCGCGCGCCTGTTGATCCAGGCTGGGGAATCGGTGCCCGACGCCTTCCACCTGATCGAGCTGACCACCGGCGAGTTGCATAAGGCCCAGGTGGTGTGGCGCGACTCGACCTTTGTCGGCGTCACCTTCTCCGAAAGCTGCAGCCTGGCCGCGCCCAAGACCCCAGAGCACAAGCGCCTGGCGGAGCTGCGCACCCGCCTCACCTCACGCACCGGCGCCCGCTAGAGCTTCGCGATCAAGGCCATGGCGGCGGCGGGATTGCGCACCTTGTCGCCGGAAATCATGAAGACGAAGACGTCGCGGGGCGTGTGCGGCGGCTCTGTGCTGGAGAGCAACGGCAGGGCGCGGGGCTGATGGCCCTCCGCCCAGCGCTTGGAGATCGTGGCCCAGTGGTCGAGCTCGGCGTCGGAGTAGCCGTTCTCATGCGCCTCCTGGGCCGTCTGCAGGCGGGCATAGACGAAGTCTGAGGCGACGTCGGCGATGGCCGGATAGGTCTCATGCGCCGCGTAGACGATGGCGACGTTCGCCGCGCGGCAGAGGGCGACGAATTGCGGCGTGCAGAAACTCTCGTGGCGCACTTCGACGGCGTGGCGGAGCGGCCGGCCCTCAAGTTTTTCCGGCAGGAGCTTCAGAAAGGCGCCGAAGTCCTCGGCGTCGAACTTCTTGGTGGGCATGAACTGCCAGAGGATCGGGCCGAGCTTGTCGCCCAGTTCTGAGATGCCCTGGTTTATGAATTTGCCGATGGACTCCCCGGCCTCGGCCAGAACCTTGCGGTTGGTGCAAAAGCGCAAGGCCTTCAGGGTGAAGACGAAGCCGTCGGGGGTGGCGGCGGCCCACTTGGCGAAGGTCGCGGGCTTCTGGCTGGAATAGTAGGTGCCGTTGACCTCGATCGCCGTCAGCTGGCGCGAGGCGTAATCCAGCTCCTTGGCCTGGGGCGTGCCGGGCGGAAAGAAGCTCCCGCGCCATGGCTCGAACGTCCACCCGCCGACGCCGCATCGGATCATGCCGCTCATCGCCTCACCCTCCCGTTTGTCGTCCTCGGGCCAATGTAATTGGACCCGAGGACCCAGCAAGCGGAACGGTGGCGCAGCTGGGTCCTCGGATCGCCCTGCGGGCGTCCGATAACTAAGGAAAAGAAAGGAAGCGGCCGATTGTAGGCATACCTTGGGGCTTGGTTTGAACCGGCCATAGATAGCGTCACGGATGCAGTCGCCAGCTAATCCTTCGCGTAAAGGGTTGCCCCTCGATGGAGTGGCCAGCCTTATCCAGCGGATTGAGTTTAAAAACCTTAGCCAATTTTAACGTCGCGGCTCCAAATCTAAGGCCGACCGGCGCCTCATCTATCACTGTACAGTCTATTAGGAGGCCGATTTTGGAGACAGTGCAGCGAATGTCTGCAAATCCTTCCCGGTCCATCATTCGCGCGCGGGGTGGGTAGGCGTCCGCCATATCTTGACCTGTTGGAAGTCGGGTACACGTGGCGGTGATAATGGGTTTGGCCGACACAATGGCTTCTGGAGCCACACCGCTCGACGGTTGGACATCCACCGCAGAGGATGACGCTGTCAGGGGAGAAGAATCAGGGCTTTGGGCAAGAGCAGCCGAGGCGGGCATGGAAATCAATGCGACAACCGCGCCCTTTAAGAAAACAGATCGAAGATCCATCGTCACCTCTCCTTGCGTCGCGCTCCACATTCTGCTTCACGCGAAATCTCAGGCCAAGAAGCAAATTCAATACGCCAAGTGATCAAACACCGGCCGCACATCGCCCTGCCATGGCCCGTTGTAGAGCTCCAGCAAGCGGTCCGCCGGGGTCAGACCGCTGTCGGCGGTCTCTTCCAGGGTGTTGAGGAAAACCGTCTCGTCCAGCATGTCGCCATTGAACTGGGCGCGGCGCTTCAGGCCGCCGCGGGCGATGGCCACCATGTCCTTGGCCACGTCCTGCAGCGAGCGGCCGGCGACCTTGGCCTTCAGCCCGATGCGGGCGGCGTCCAGGCGCAGCGCGCCGCGCTCCTGGATCGTCCAGTCCTTGCAGAGGTCCCAGGCGGCGGCCAAAGCGTCGGCGTCGTAGAAGATCCCAACCCACAGGGCCGGCAGGGCGCAGATGGAGGTCTGCGGGCCGCAATCGGCGCCGCGCATTTCCAGATAGGTCTTCAGCCGCACCTCGGGGAAGATGGTGGAGAGGTGGTCGACCCAATCCTTTTCGGTGGGCTTCTCGCCCGGCAGCACGTCCAGCTCCCCGGCCATGAAGGCGCGGAACGACTTGCCCGAGGCGTCCAGATAGAGGCCGTTCCGCTTGACGAAATACATGGGCACGTCGAGGGCGTATTTGGCGTAGCTGTCGAACCCAAACCCATCCTTGAAGACGAAATCCAACATGCCCGTGCGGTCAGGATCGGTGTCGGTCCAGACCCGCGCCCGCGACGATAGCCACCCCGTCGGCTTGCCTTCGATGAAGGGGGAGTTGGCGAAGAGGGCCGTGGCCACCGGCTGCAGCGCCAATGAAGTGCGGAACTTGGCCACCATGTCGGCTTCCGACGAGAAGTCGAGGTTGGCCTGCACGGTGCAGGTGCGGAACATCATATCGAGGCCGAGGCCCCCGACCTTGGGCATATAGGCGCGCATGATCTTATAGCGGCCCTTGGGCATCACCGGGATCTCGTCCCGGGTCCAGAGCGGCGTGAAGCCCATGCCGAGAAAGCCGAGGCCGAGCTCGTCGGCGACCGCCTTGGTCTCCTTCAAATGCTTGCCGGTTTCGGCGCAGATCTGGTGGATCGTCTCCAGGGGCGCGCCCGAAAGCTCGAACTGGCCGCCGGGTTCCAGGGAGATGTTGGCGACGCCGCCGGTGTCGTTGGCCCGCTCCAGGCCGATCATGGTCTGGCCGCCGTCTTCGCGCGCCTCCATGACGGGGGTCCAGCCGAACCGCTTCAGACCGTTCAGTAGGGCCTCGACCCCGTCGGGGCCATAGTAGGCCACGGGCGCCAGGGATCCGTGGCGAAAGCCGAACTTCTCGTGCTCGGCCCCGATGCGGAAGGCGGCCTCGGGCTTACAGCCCTCGGCCATGGAGGCGCTGAGGGCTTTGAGGTCGAGCGGACGGTCATCCACGGCGCAGTCCGGCATGTTGTAGGCTTCCCCCGCGCAGCGCGGCGCTCGCCACATAATGGCCCCCGGCCGCCGGCTCAAGGGGCGAGCCGCCACATCTATGTGATCGCCTATCCTTGCGGTGAGAGGGTTCCCCAGTCTCCCAGCGCCGCTTGCCACAGGGTGAGGGCGGCGATGGCGGCGGTGTCGGCGCGCAGAATGCGCGGGCCGAGGGACACCGGGGTGACGAAGGGCAGGGCCCGCAGCCGCGCCCGCTCCTCCGGCGCAAACCCGCCCTCCGGCCCGATCAATACGGCCCAGAGGGGAGTGATCACGGTGTTTTGCTGCAGATTATGCTGCGCAGCATTTTCTGCAGCATTTTGCAAGGCGAGCAGGGCCGGGGCGGCTTTTCCGCTGGCCCCGCCCCACTGGGCATCGGGGTCGTCTCCCGCCTCGTCGCAGAACATAAGGTGCTGATTCTCTGGAAAACAATCGAGTAGTTGATCCAATTTTTGCGGCGCAACAATTTGTGGCACGTCCAGCCGCCCGGTCTGCTCGGCGGCCTCGGTGGCGATGGCCTGCAGGCGCGCGGGATTGGTGTGATCGGCGTTGGTGCGCCGGGTGGTGACCAGCCGTATGCGGCGGGCGCCGAGCTCGGTCGCCTTTTCCACAATCGTCTCCAGCCGCGAGCGTTTCACCAGGGCGACGATCAGCTCCAGATCGGGCGGCAGATGCTGCGGCCGCGTCTGCGCCCCGATGCTGAGGGTGCAGCCGCGCTTGCCGGTGTCCGCCACCTCGGCTCGCCATTCGCCATCCTGGCCGTTGAACAGGCTGAGAGGGTCGCCGATCTTCAGCCGCATGACGCTGATCAGATAGCGGGACTGCTCGGGCGCAGGGGCGATGACGGCGCCCATATGCAGAGGGGCGGGGACGAAGAGACGGATCATTTCCCGACTTTACAGGGATATGCTGCGCCCCGGCGAGCCATTATGGCTAGGGCTTGTCAGCATCAAAGGAGCGCCCACGTGCGCCAGTGGACCGTAGACGCCTTCGCCTCAGCCCCCTTTCGCGGCAATCCCGCCTGCGTGCTGGAGCCGTTCGCCGCCTGGCCGGATGCAGGGTGGATGCAGGCGCTCGCCGCCGAGAACAATCAGGCGGAGACGGCCTTCCTGTTGAGCACCGACGATCCGGCGCGGTTTGGCCTGCGCTGGTTCACCCCGGCGCTGGAGGTGCCGCTCTGCGGCCACGCCACCCTGGCCTCCGCCCACGTGCTGTTCGCCGAACTGGGTTTGGCGGCGGAGGCGATTACCTTTGAGACGAAATCGGGGCCCTTGGTCGTTTCCCGCCAAGATGACGGCTACGCTATGGATTTCCCCGCCGATCCGCCCTGGCGCACGGCGATCCCGGACGGCCTGGCCGCGGCGCTGGGTGTGGAGCCGTTGGAGGTGTGGGCGGGCGCCTATCTGGTGGCGATCTTGAAGGACGAGGCGACGGTGCGCGGATTGCGGCCCGACATCGCGGCGATCGAGGCGATATCGGGTGAAGCGACCAGAGGGCGGGGCAATCTGGCGGTCGCCGCCTTGGCCGACGGCGGCGCAGCCTATGACGTGGTCGACCGCTTCTTCGGCCCCGGCTCGGGCATACCGGAGGATCCGACCACCGGCTCGGCCCACTGCATCCTGGCGCCCCTCTATGCGCAAAAGCTGGAGCGCCCGACGATCCGCTTTCACCAAGCCTATCCGGGGCGGGGCGGCGATATTGGAACCGAGCTGAAGGGCGAGCGGGTTATCCTGTCCGGCCGGGCGGTCACCGTGCTGGACGGTCGGTTACGCGTGAAGTCCTAAGCCGCCAAAAAGAAAAGGCCGGGGCGAACCCCGGCCTTCTCCAGATCAGCCTAGCGGCAGATGCGGTGACCATGGCGCCACCAGCACTGGCGATGCCAGTGGTGATGCCAGCCGGGGCCGTAGCCGCGGTGATGCCAGCCGTCGTGACGGTAGGGTTGAGCTGAGGCGATGGGCGCGGTGACGGCGACAGCCGTGACCGCCATGAGCCCAGCAAGAAGCATTTTCATGATTTCAGTCCTCTTTTCGGGTCTTAGCCCCAATGGCAGACACGGTGATGGTGACGCCAGCTGCAGATCTGATGGCCGTGGTGACGCCAGGGTGCGGCCGAGGCGGCGCCGGCGGCAGTGAGGGCCGAGGCGGCGATGAGGGCGGCGACGATGAGCTTCATGATTTATTTCCTTGGATTGCCCAGCACTAACGGCCGAGCTTGATGATCGATCCCTGCGGGTGCGGCCTTATGTCAAAACCTGCAATCGCAGTCTCAATCATGCCGTCTCGCCTCGGCTTTGGCTTGGCCTGAACCTTACAAAATAGCGTGTTGACGGTCATCGCCGGTTCATCTTGGGGGTGATCGACCCAACGCCTGCAAGGCGGCATCGCGAAAAATCTCCACCTTCCTCTTGCCTATTGGCGCAAATGGGCGTTCCTCCGCGCCGGGCCACGCCCCCCCAACGGGGCGCAGTCCATCTGCAAGGATGGGAGACACACATGCAGACGACCCACGCTCCGACTCTGTCGGCGACCCGCCCAGCTATGAAGCCGGCGCGCCCCGAATTTTCGTCCGGCCCCTGCGCCAAGCACCCCGGATGGAAGCCTGAAAACCTAGCCAACGCCGTGCTCGGCCGCTCGCATCGCTCCAAATTGGGCAAGGCGCGGCTGCAGGACGCTATCGCCCGCACCCGCGACGTTCTGGAAGTGCCGGCCGATTATCTGATCGGCATCGTACCCGCCTCCGACACCGGCGCCATGGAGATGGCCATGTGGTCGATGCTGGGCGCCCGCCCGGTGCAGGCCTTAGCGTTTGAGAGCTTCTCCAAGGATTGGGCCACCGACGTGGTCAAGCAGCTGAAGCTGGCCGACGCGGAGGTGCTCGACGCCCCTTACGGCCGCCTGCCGGACCTCGACAAGGTCAATCCCGACGCCGATCTGGTGTTCGCCTGGAACGGAACCACCTCGGGCGTGCGCGTGCCGAACGCCGACTTCATCTCCGCCGGCCGCACGGGGATCACCCTCTGCGACGCCACTTCGGCCTGCTTCGCGCAAGCGTTGGACTGGTCCAAGCTCGATGTGGTCACCTTTTCCTGGCAAAAGGCGCTGGGTGGCGAAGCCGCGCACGGGGTGCTGATCCTGTCGCCCCGCGCCGTGGCGCGGCTGGAAAGCTATACGCCGGCCTGGCCGATGCCCAAGCTCTTCCGCATGACCAAGGGCGGCAAGGTCAACAAGGAGATCTTCGAAGGCGCCACCATCAACACCCCCTCCATGCTGTGCGTCGAAGACTATATCGACGCCTTGAAGTGGTCCGCCTCGATCGGCGGCTTGCCGGCGCTTCTGGCCCGCTCGGACGCAAATCTGAAGGTGATCGCCGACTGGGTGAAGAAGACCTCCTGGGTGGATTTCCTGGCCGAGGATGAAACCACCCGCTCCAACACCTCGGTCTGCCTGAAGGTGGTGGACCCCAAGATCCTCGCCCTGCCCGCCGACGCCCAGGCCGCCTTCGCCAAGAAGCTGGCCAGCTTGCTGGAGAAGGAGGGCGCCGCTCTCGACATCGGCGGCTATCGCGACGCTCCTCCGGGCCTGCGCATCTGGTGCGGCGCCACGATCGACGCCTCGGACCTGGAAGCCCTGACGCCCTGGCTCGACTGGGCCTTCACTGAGGTCTCCGGCCAGCTCGCCGCCTAAGCAAACCCTGTCATCCCAGAAAGCGCGCAGCGCTTGTCCGGGACCCAGCCCGCTCGCTGAACGCCAGCCTGGGTCCCGGATCGCCTGCTGCGCAGCCGTCCGGGATGACATTCATAAGATTCAAGGACAAATCCCATGCCTCGCGTACTGATCGCAGACCAACTCTCCCCCGCCGCCTTGAAGATCTTCGCCGATCGCGGCGTCGACGCCGACACCAAGGTCGGCCTGACCAAGGACGAACTGCTCAAGATCATCGACCAATATGACGGCCTGGCCGTTCGCTCGGCCACCAAGGCCGACAAGGACGTGATCGCCGCCGCGAGCCGCCTGAAGGTGATCGGCCGCGCCGGCATCGGCGTTGACAATGTCGACATCCCCGCCGCCACCGCCGCTGGCATGGTGGTGATGAACACCCCCTTCGGCAACTCCATCACCACCGCCGAGCACGCCATCGCCCTGATCTTCGCCCTGGCCCGCCAGATCCCCGAAGCCAATGTCTCCACCCTGGCCGGCAAGTGGGAGAAGAACCGTTTCATGGGCGTGGAGCTCTACGCCAAGACCCTGGGCATCATCGGCTGCGGCAACATCGGCGGCATCGTCGCCGACCGCGCCAACGGCCTGAAGATGAAGGTCATCGCCTACGATCCCTTCCTCTCGGCCGAGCGCGCCGTGGAGATCGGCGTGGAGAAGGTTGAATTGGACGACCTGCTCGCCCGCGCCGACATCATCACGCTGCACACGCCGATGACGGCGCAGACGAAGAACATTCTGTCAGCCGAGAATATCGCCAAGACCAAGAAGGGTGTGCGCATCATCAATTGCGCCCGCGGCGGTCTGGTCGACGAAGTGGCGTTGCGCGCAGCCCTC
>JAMFTA010000205.1 GCA_026225565.1 Caulobacter sp.
AAGGGCTCGATCACAGCCCACTCAAAATCGGTCAGATCAAAGCGCGCCATGCCATCCTCCTTTGCTCAGGAGGAGTGAATCAGCCCAGCCTTGATTTGGGAATCCCGTTTATGGGTCTGTGCCCTAACGCACCACCGCCGAACCGCTAGGGTTCGCCTTGTCCCACTTGCTGCATAATGCCGGAGTTCTCCACCCTGTTGTTAGCCCAGCGGCCGATCTCCTGTTTCTCGGCGTCGCCAATGACCTTCATGGCGGCCTTGTAAGAGCGCAGACCATCGGTGGTGATGGCCCTGGCTGAACCGTGGCGCTTCATCACTTTCTTGATGAACTTGAGCGGTGACAAAGGATTGGCTTCGCCGCCCTACGGGACCAGCACCTCGCCCTCGTGATCCACCGCCCGCCAGAGGTAGTACATCTCGCCGTTGATTTGGCTACGCCGCCCTTTGGGTCACGCAGACCTCATCGAGGCGCCATTGCCAGTGGGTGTGCTGGCGCATGGCCTCCACACGCTTCCTGCGGATTTCGGCGGCGAACATTGGACCGAAGCGGTTCCACCAGAACCGCACCGTCTCATGGCAGATGTGGATGCCTCGCTCGGCCAATAGTCCTCCACGTTGCGAAGCGACAGCGGGAATTTCACATACATCATCACCACGAGATGGATGATCTCAGGGGAGGCGTTGAATCGATAAAACGGTGTTTTGGGTTTGCGCTGACGGGCCCTTCCACCGCCCTATCCACGCCGCCTCACCAAGCGGCGCACGTGGTCTGACAATGCCGGCGGGGGGGCGTGACCGGCAGATCATCAGATCGCCGGATAGGCGTACACGCGCGCTTACTTCCAGCAGCTGGCAAGTTTAGCGTGCCTCGGCCAGGGCGACCATTTATGGTGCGGCACGGTCGATTGCGTGGCCGAGACCTAGAGCCACAGCCCGAAAAAATATGCCCGAGCGCAAATTGATCAATATCGTATTGGGCTTACCGGACGACGCAAAGGTGCGCCTGTCGCGCATCACGCCCAAACCCGACTTCTTGCATTCAGGCACGGCGAGCTTCCTGATTCAACTTACCGACGCCCGCCCCTGGCATCCGGTCTGGGTCGGTCCCGCCGCGCCGGAGACCACCAAGCTGGCGGCCGGCCCCATCGTCAACTACATCGCCGACGCCGACCTTTGCAGTCAGGCCCTGGCCGTCGCCAGCAATGCGGCGCAGACCTTGGACAAGCTGTGGTTCAACCATCCCGACCAGGTCAAACGCACCACCCGCGATCAGGTCAGCACGGCGCTGCAAGGTATTCGCGGCGTCGATGCGCCCCGGGCGATCCGATCCAGGCCGCAGGTGCTGAATGACATTCTCAGCGATATCGACGCCGGCGGTCTAAACTATCCGGTGCTGGTGCGCTCCGCGGGCCAGCATGGGGGGCAAACCCTGGTTCGGCTGGACGGCCCATCGCCGCAGCAGGTGCTGGCGACGTCTCTTGGCTTTGCACCCGACCTCTACATCACCGAATTTCGCGATTTCGCCGACGCCGACGGCCTCTATCGCCGCTATCGCTTCGTGGTGGTGGGCGGCAAGCCCTACATCAAGAGCGTCCTGGCGGGGCGCAACTGGAACCTGCATGCGGCCGACCGGGTGTGGGACGAGGCCACCATCGCCCAGGAGCGGCGGATCATCGACAGCTTCGACGACGTGCTCGGCCCCGCGATAGAGCAGCGGATCACCGAGATTTATCGGCGAATCGGGCTGGACTACTTCGGCATCGACTGCGCCCTGAATGCTGATGGAGACCTGGTGATCTTCGAGGTCAACGCGACCATGAACATCCTGGTCGACATTCGCCTCAAGCCAGACCTCTGGAGCGGGGCCACCGAAAAGATCAAAGTCGCCCTCCTGGATTTGATCGACGATCCGACGCGATGGGTCGCCAGCGCCGCCCGTCCCGCCGGCGTCGCCAAGTCTGTCGCTGCGATGGCTGACGTGGCGCCATGATGGGGCACGCCGACACGGCGGATACCGTCCCCAAGGCTTGTGAAGACGAAGTTCGCCTTCGCGGAGCTTTGCCGCTGATCGAGTCTGGGCAGCTGGCCGATAGTTACGACACCCTGCATGGAATCCGCTTCATCACGCTGATGCTGCAGACCATCCCCCAGGGGCTGACCGATGATGAGCGCCTGCATTACAGTCTTTATCTGTTCGACGCCTTTATCCTTGGCAACTTGCACGAACTCAGCGACCGCGCCGCCAAAGCCCTGGCGCAGGGTCGCATAGCGGCGGCCGTCGACGCCCTCGCCTGGATGGAGCGCCTGCTCAGATTGATGCACGACGCCAGCGGACTGGTGACGCCACTGGGCGCCGGAACGAGCGTCGTGGAAGAGACATCCGCAGCCCTTGCCTTCCGCCAGGGTTTCGAGCGGCTTTGTCGATCCCTGCAGGATCACTTCGTGGCGCAGGAGGCGCCGCCTGACGACGAAAGCTCAACTCTGCAGGCGCAGCTCTTTCACCAAAGCAAGAACATCATTCTGCAGGTGCGAGAATCCCTGTTCAATGAACGACGCGCCCCGCCGCAGGGCGTCGATCCTTCCCTCGCCGAAGCCCACCTTCGATGTGTCGCCGCCGCGGCCTTGGGCATTCGTCTGAACAGCGACACCTACATCAATCAATTCTGCCTTCTGCATCAGCTCCCGGAACTGCTGACGCCCCTGGTGCTGCGAAGCTTCGATACGATCGAGCGCCGCATGGGCAATGGGGCCTCGGCCGCCCGATCGGCGCGCCTCGCCGGCGACCTGTTGTTCCTGATCACCGCATCCCTGTGGCCCTTGATCGAGCTGCTGCAGCCGAGAGCCTATTACGCCTTTCGGGAGAACCTCGGCGCGACCAGCGGCAGCAGCTCGGCCGCAATCCGCGGCAAGCTGCTCACTTCAGCCTACGTCCGCCTGGCCAAGGCCTTCGTGGACCATGAGGCCGGCGCCGCCGATGAGCAGGATGCCGGGCTTGCGGGGCAGATCGCCCGCATTCGCCGGTTGATCTATCGGTGGCGAGGGCTGCACATGGCCTTGCCGCGCAATGTGCTCGGCTCTAACGGCACCAAATCCCTGATGGGCAGTCCCGACGCCTTGAAGGCGGTCGAGACCATGGCCGACAGCTTTTCTAAACGCGATCCGCTGACTACCCGCTTTGGCTCAGTGTCCGATCAAGATTTTCCACAAGGAAGCGCGGCGGCCGCGCTCGATGTCTGGCTCCTGACCACGACGGGGACCGCAGCGCAGCAGAGATTTCGACAAGTCCAGGAACGCACCGGCCCTTGGCGGAAGACGCAAAAAGCTCCTTGATCCCTGGTGGCGATCCACGTCGGCGACGCCGCGCCATGAGCGCAAACAAAAACGCCAGGAACGCGCGTAGGCGTCCCTGGCGATAGAGCCAGGCTCAGGTCCAAGCCTGAGCGTAACCGCCGCCGTCCCGGATCAGGTCCCGGCGGCGGCGGCCGACGCTTAAGCCGCCAGGAGCTGGCCCGCAGTCACCGAGTTCGCTCCGCCCGTGAGCCCGTCGATTTCTACTGCGGCATGGTCGGCGGCGAACACGTAGGTGTGCCCCGCCGTATCGTCGACGATGACATACTCAACCGCGCCGGAGATGGCCCCAGCGTGCGTGCCGTCGCCATAGGCATAGGCGTAGGCCGTGGCGAAGTTGGCGATGGAGGCGTCGGCCGCGTGGGTCAGTGTATTGGACGCGGTTCCGGCCACATCTCCATCGAACACAAGCTTGTCGCCGGAGCCAAAGCCGAGCACGTGGTCGAGCTGGGTCTGGCCTGCCCCCGCCAGGGCGCTGGAGTCGGCCGTGCCCACGTGGATCTGCTCGGTCGCGCCCGCGGCCGACTGGATCGTGTCCGACCCCACCCCGCCGTGGATGGTGTCCGTGCTCGTACCGCCGAGGATCACGTCGTTGCCCACGTCGCCCGAGAGATAGTTGGCGTGGGTGGACCCCGAGGCGTCGATGTGGTCGTTCCCCTGGCCGGCGTAGACCGTGGAGCCAGCGTTCGACGCGCCAAGGGTGATCAGGTCGTTCCCAGCGTTGCCATAGAGCTGGTCATGACCCGAGCCGGCGACGATGCTGTCGTTGCCGTCCCCGGCGTAGGCGGTGTCTGCGCCCGAGCCCAGGGTGATGCTGTCGTTGCCGAGGTCGCCTGAGATGAAGTTGGCGTGGGTGGACCCTGAGGCGTCGATATGATCGTCCCCCTGGCCGGCATAGACCGTGGAGCCGGTGTTGGCGGCGCCGATGGTGATCTGGTCGTTGCCCGCATTGCCGTAGAGCTGGTCGTGGCCCGAGCCAGCGATGATGCTGTCATTACCGACCCCGCCGTAGGCCGTGTCCGCCCCCGAGCCCAGGGTGATGCTGTCGTTGCCGAGGTCGCCTGAGATGAAGTTGGCCTGGGTGGACCCCGAGGCGTCGACGTGATCGTCGCCCTGGCCGCCGTAGACCGTGGAGCCGCCGGTGTAGGAGAAGAGGGTGATGGTGTCGTTGCCGGTGTTGCCATAGAGCACGGCTGAACCGGCGCCGCCGTTGATGTGGTCATCGCCGGCGCCGCCTGAGACGGTGGAGGCGCCCGCCCCGGCGGTGAGGGTGTCTGCGCCCCCTGTGCCCGTCTGGTCGGCCGCAGGCGGCGTGGTGGTTCCGCCTCCGCCTCCGCCGCCCGAGGGCGCCGGCGCGGTCACCGTGATGTCCGTGCCGCCGTGGCTGTCGTACGCGGCGTTGAAGGTGTAGCCCGCATAGGCTGTGCCGATGTGGAGAATGGCTTCGGTCGTCCCCCCGTTGGTCAGGGTGAGCGTGCCAAGGCTGGCGTTATAGGTCGCCGTATCCACCGAGCCGGCCGCGTCCCGCACGTCGATGGTGTCGCCGGCGGCGAAGCCGCTGATCGTGTAGTAGGTCTCGCCGTGGGTGGCGCCCGCCGTTTGATCGATCGTCGGAGCATCCAGCCGCAAGATCGCAGCGCCGGCGAAGGTGATCGCGCCCGTGCCCGCGGCGCCGGAGGTGATATGGCCAGACGCCACCGTCGTGGCGGCGTTGAGCTCAAGGGTTCCGCCGCTCAGGGTCGTGCCGCCCGAGTAGGTGTTGACGCCATAAAGTTCAAGCTGGGACAAACCTTGCTTCACGATCGCAAGGGACCCCGCTCCACCATCTTCGATTGTGCCGCCGTAGTTGGTGCTGTCGCCGGCGTCACCTATGGCGAGCGTGACTGCAGACCCGCCTGTGTTCTTGACGAAACCCGAGCTGTAACCGTCGCTATCGAGCGCAGCAATGGTTTGGGAATAACCGTTCAAGTTGATGATGGAGTCACCGTCGGTGAGGACGTACGACTGGCTAGAGAACGCGTTCGCAGCGCCGGCAATCAGAGTGCTGCCATCGCTTAGGTAGGTCTGGCCCGTGTGGGTGGCGTTCGAAATATAGACCGACGCCCCATCCTCGATGATCAACCCGCCGCCGCCGGTGATGGCGCCGGTGAAGTGGGCGCCCACGCCGTCGAGCCGACCATAGTTGTTAAGCGTAATGTTGTTTGTGATCGTTAAGCCAGAAGTCGTGCCGTACAGCTGGCCACCATTCAGCGTTATGTCGTGGCTTCCTAATGCGCTTGTGTTGGCGAATTCGACCCTGGCGCTGGATTCCACAATCAAGCCACCCGAGAAGGTGTTGGCATGGCCAAGAACTAAGGTGCCGGGGTCTTCTATCGTAAGCGCGCCCGGGCCGGACCCGTCGGTGATAGCGCCGTTCCAGGTTACCGTTTTTGAAGAGAGATCGAAACCGCCGCCGGTAGCATTCACCTGGGCGGCGTTGGCGAAGGTGAGATTGTTGCTCCCCATCAACAACAAACCGCCGTCGAACGTCACCGTACCCGTACCGATGGAGGATGAGGTTTCCACCCCCCCGCTCACGGTAGAATTAGTCGCCTGTATCCCGCCGGCGCTGATCGTTGTGCCGCCGGAATAGGTGTTAGCGCCTGAAAGCGTGTAGTCGCCTATACCCAAAGTGTGGACGGCGCCTGTGCCTGAGATCACTCCGGCGAAAGTCGGGCTATTGCTGCGGTCGAAGGCCAGGGTAGCGTTGTCGACCACATTGCCGGCGATCGAGCCGGTGGTTCCGCCCGCGCCGATCTGCAGCACGCCGGCCGTAATGGTGGTCCCGCCGCTGTAGGTGTTTGTGCCGGTCAGGATCAGCGCTCCCACGCCGATCTGTTGCAG
Organism: Caulobacter sp.; assembly: GCA_026225565.1. Lineage (GTDB taxonomy): Bacteria > Pseudomonadota > Alphaproteobacteria > Caulobacterales > Caulobacteraceae > CAIOYC01. Next base: position 6,231 of record JAMFTA010000205.1, read on the forward strand.
CGCGCCTGTTCCGGAGATTACGCCGCCGAAGGTCTGGCTGTCGCTGCGGTCGAAGGCCAGGGTGGCGTTGTCGACCACATTGCCGGTGATCGAACCGACCGTTCCGCCCGTCCCGATCTGCAGCACGCCGGCGGTGACGGTGGTGCCGCCGCTATAGGTGTCCGCCCCGGTCAGGATCAGCGTATCCGCGTCGATCTTTTCAACCGAGCCTGTGCCGTGGATGACGTTGCTGAGGGTGACGCTGGCCGCGCCGGGGTCGATCTGCAGCGATCCCGTCACGCCGATGTCGCCGTTGATCGTGCCGGTCACGCCGCCGCTGCTCAGGGTCAGGTGGTTGGCGCCGCTGGTGAAGGCGATAGCGTCCGCCGCAGTGAAGAACCCGCCGGCTCCGGCGCTGATCGTGCCTGTATTGGTGATGGTGAGGGCGCCGCCCGTGACGCCGACGCCTCCCAGCGCGGAAAATGGAGTGGCCGCGCCGCCGGCGCCGCCAGCGATGGTTCCAGCATTGGTCAGGGTGAAGGAGGTGTCGAGTTCATAAACGCCGGCGCCGCCGACCCCGCCGGTGCTGCCCGAGCCGCCCGCGCCGCCCACAACCGAACCGCCCGCCGCGATTGTGAGACTGGAGGCGGCGCCGGCGTTGAAGCCAAAGCCAAAGCCGCCCGAACCGCCCGCTCCCGTCAGGCCGCCGTTACTGCCGGCGCCGCCCGCGCCGCCATTGCCGCCCTGAACGGTGAAGGCGCCCAAGGTGACCGCAGTGGCGTGGTCGGTGAGCGCGCCGAAGCCGCCCGCGCCGCCGCCGCCGCCGCCGGCGTTCGGGCCAATGCCGGCGCCGCCATTGCCGCCGTTGAAGCCGATGGTGTCAACGGCAAGAGACAGAGTAGAGACGTTGCTCACAACCGCCAGATTTCCGTCGCCGCCCCCACCGCCGCCGCCGCTGCCGCCAGTGCCCGCGCCGGCCGCTTGGCCGGCCCCGCCATTCCCGCCGTTGGCGGCCATTGCGGCGATCCCGCCTGTGCCGCCAGCGCCGCCGTTGAAGGCGGCGCCCGCGCCGCCGTTCGCGGAACCGACGCCCTGGAGACCACCCTGGTTGGAAAACTCTCCGTCGCCGCCGCCGCCGCCGCCTGTCGCTCCATTCGACGTTGTCGCGCCGTTTTGAGCGGTCGCGTTGTAGGCGCCGCCCGCGCCGCCGGTTCCAGTGTCGGTGTCGCCGCCGCCCGCGCCGCCCGCTCCAGGCGGGGTTGGGCCAGCCGGGCTATTGAAGCCCACCTTCGGCGTGGCGAGGCGCGCCACGGCGCCGCCTTGAAAAGTGAAACCCAGAAGGCCGCTCTCGCGCAGCGAAGCACTCAACGTCATGTAACCGAATCCCTGAACCAAGCGCCCGGTCTGGGGAGCGCGCAAAATGATTACGCGAGCACCTATCATGATCCGCTTAACGCCCCGTCTCAACTTTGAGACGGCCAAAAGATATCTAATAGTCGTTGTAAAACAATGGAATGAAGAGATTTATCGAGCAGAGGCCGTCAGGATTAGTTTTACGAGAAATACACTCGAAGCGAGAAATGTAAATCTTGACTGGCGCGAGATATATTCGCGCTATGTTGCTCAAGAACCCAGGCCATTTCCCGAAAATGCGGCAGCGGCTGAAGCAACCTTGACCGGCGCAGCCTGACGATGCCGCTTTCCTCCTTGCTCGCCGCGGGCGCCCGCCGAAGGAGGCGTTGCTTTTGAATCCATGGGATTGGGTCTATGTCCGCCGCGAGGGAGCCCGTTTGGACCGTTTTTCGCCAGAGCAACTGTTCGCCTTCGAGCCTGATGGGGCGCGCGCCAGCTTTATTGATCGGCGCCTACGCCACAGCTTGGCGGCCAGCCTTGAGACTATTTTCGATCAGGTGAGCGCCGCCTTGGCCCTCGCTCCTGATCGATGCGCCGCGTTTGTAGAGGCCATAAAGGCGGGACCGATCTCACCGCGCGTTGTCGCGACCTATGCGGATCTGGTGGAGACGATCTATCAGGATCAGGACGATCAGGCTCGCTTGCTGGCCCAGGCCCTGCTTGAGGCGCCCCCGGCGGCCCCTGGTCTGCGGGTTCTCAACTTAACGGACGAGGACTTGGGCGAGGGCCAGGCCGAGCGGTATGCGCGGCACGCCTTTGAAGAGAGCCAAGGCATAAGGCTGGCGCCGGTGTCGCAAGAGACGCTGGATCGGCTGGCGCCGGCCGTCGCCGATGTTCTGATGCTGTTGGACGCCGCCGCGCCCGCGCTTTCAACGGAAATTCACCACCTGATGCGCGAGGTGGTTTTGGTTCAGGGCGCCGACCCCCAGAGCGACGGATTTGGCGGCGCCACCAGCTTCTATCTTTGGGGCGCCATGCTGCTGAACGCGACAAAGCTAGACGACCGCGTTTCGCTGGTCACGGCGATTATCCACGAAGCGGCGCATAGTTTTCTATTTGGCGTCAATCTGGGCGCCCGCCTGACCGAAAACGCTGCCGAGGATCTCTGCGCCTCGCCGCTGCGGACCGAGCCGCGACCGGTCGAAGGGGTATTTCACGCCACCTTCGTCTTGGCGCGGATGATCTACGGGCTAGACCATCTGTTGCAGTCGGGCGACTTTTCGGTTGAAGAAGCCGCCAGGGCCAAGGCCGCCAGGGGCCGGCACGTGGAAGACTTTCACGCGGGCCTGCGGTCCCTCGCCATCGCCAGGTTCACCCCAGCGGGCGCCCAGCTTCTGGACGCCGCCAGCCGATATGTGGCCGGCCGAGGCGGTGGGCTGGGATTGGAAATTAGGCTTGCTCCGCAAGGCCGAACTTCCTTATGACGTGTGCCCGCGTCGCTTTCGTCGGCGGGCCGTATAGAATGATGCCTTGTCCGAATGCCGCTTTTGTCGAGACGGTCGCCCGCACGCCCTGATGGGCCAGCCCTCATCGGCGGGCAGGAGGCCTCGATCGCCGGCCTGAACGCCGGCCCCGCCCCGCTGCTGCTCAGCCTCTTGGTGGCCACCCAGTTTACGGCATTCGTCGACCGCAATCTGTCAGCAGCTCTGGCCCCACAGCTGAAGGCCAGCTTCCATTTGACCGACGCCGCCCTTGGGGCGCTGCAGGGCCCGTTCTTCATCCTCCTCTATACGTCCGCCTCGTTCGCCGCAGGGCTGGCCATCCACCACGGCGCGCGGCTGAAGATCATGGTGGGGTGCATCCTGACCTGGACGCTCGGCGCGGTGCTGTTCGCCCTGGCCGGCAGCTATGCGCAACTGGCGGTTGGGCGCGTCTTGCTCGGGGTCGGCCAGGCGCCCTTCGCCGCCTTCGCCCTGTCGGTGTTCGCCGAAGGAGCGCGTGGTCCGACAGGCGCGCGGACCCTTTCCGCCTTCACGGCGGGATCTTCGGTCGGCCGCAGCGCGGCTTTCGTGCTTGCGGGCGCCGCGCTCTGGGTCGTGGGGGTTCTGAATGTCGAAGCGGGCGCGGCGTGGCGCGTGGTGATCCTCGCCATGGTGGCCCCCAATCTTGTCTTGGCGGCCTTGCTGGCCTTCGCCTCAGAGCCGAGGCCGGGCCGGCTGGCGACGGCCCCTCCCTACAGGGCGGCGTTTGGCTGGTTACGCCTTCAGCCTTTCGCGGCGACCTGCGTCATCGTCGGCGCCGGCGCGGCCGTGATGAGCGTTCAGAGCCTGACCGCCTGGGGCGCCTCGGTGCTTCACCGGCAGTTCGGCGTTGCACCCGCTGCGGCGGCGCTCGGTTTTGGCGCGGCCTTGGTTCCAGCCGCGTTGCTCGGGCATCTGGGCGGCGGATGGTTGATCGATCGGCTGAAAGGGGGGCGCTGGACGCCGCTGCACGTGCTGGCCGCGGGGCTGGCGGTAGCCCTGGCCGGCGTCGCCCTGAGCGTCGTCGCCGGCGGCCCGATCATCGCTTGCGCTGGTCTAGCCGTCGGGGCACTTGGCGCATCCACGGCGTCGCTGGCCGGCATGACGGCGATGCAGGTCATGTCTCCGAAAGGCTCCAAGGGTGCTCTTGGCGCGATCTTTCTGGGGGTCACCAGCTTGGTCGGCTTTGGCGTCGGGCCGCTGACGGCGGGCCTGATCAGCGATTATCGCGGCTCTGCGCCCATGGCCTTGTCGGCGTCGCTGCTGATCCTGATCACCGCTGCGGCGGCGGTGGGCGTGCTCGCCTCCCTGGCTGGGCGCAAGCCGTGGAATGAAGCTGTGCAAGCCGCCAAGGCGTTAGACCTCGTGTAAGGTCAGACATGGTCGAGAGTTTCCTATTCCGGGCTGGGGATTATGCTTCCGAAGACGAGGCGTTCCAGGCCTATCGCCATCTCTATTCCATCGGCGCCGACGTCGTGCGCGGCGACGGAGCGTTTTTCGCCCAGGTGCGCGCCTGGCGCTTCAACAAGCTGATCCTGTTTGAGCGTCGGCTGTCGGGGGTTGGGCACGCCCGAACGCACCGGGTGCAGAGCGATGGGTTTGACCATTTCACCCTCACCTATCTGGCCGAGGGTCAGCTTACAGGCATGGCGGACAGCCGCGCCTTCACCCTGGCGCCCGGCGAAGCGGTGCTTCTCGACATGCGTCGCAAGATGAACACCCAGGCGCAGCAGGCGCGCATCATCACCGTGTCGTTGCTGAGGAACGTTGTGGAGGCCGCCGCCGGCTCGCCCACACGCCTGCACGGCCGCATCCTGGATCAGCGCGCCGCCGGCTTGATCGGCGACTATCTGTCGTCCTTGGTCAATCGCAGCGACGCCCTTCAAGAAGGCGCCCACGCCGCCGTCGTCCGTGTTCTGATCGATCTGCTGTCCATCGGGTTGGAAGCGCCGCCCAACCATGGGGAATCGGAGCGACGGCTGTTGGCGACGATCGGTGCGGCGGAGGCCTTTATCGTCGAGCACATTACCCGCTCCGACTTGACGCCAGACGAGGTCGCGCGCGCAATCGGCCTTTCCCGAGCGTCGCTCTATCGTCTCTTCGCCCATCGCGGGGGCGTGGCGCGCTACATCGCGCTGAAGCGCCTCACCCTCATCCGCCGAAGACTGGAGGCGGGGGACATGACCTCCATCAACCAGATGGCCAAGGACGCAGGCTTCAGGAACGAAGCCATGGCGCGGCGCGGCTTTCACGAGTTGGACAGGGTAGATCCGGACGCCTATCGCGCCTTCGCCGACCCCTCAGCCGACGCCGCCGTCGATCGCGCCCGACTGCGCTGGGCCGCCTGGATGAGCGAGCTTTAATGATCCAGGTACTCGAGCAAAAACCGGGGCGGGATCCACCTCAGTTCAAATTACGCGGCGGCGAAACCCGGCTGATCCAGCCGGAAGGCAAAGCGGCCCTGGGGAGCAAGGCGCCGTGACGCCACCTTGATCAAGGGCCTACGCTCCGCTCACCGGCTCATTCAAGAGCTTGGCGCCAACCCCACTTCATCGCTTGACCAGTTGCGCCAAGCAAGCTGTCCTGGAACCCAAAATGAAAGGCGATTAAGCGCCCTGGCCTTCTTGGCGCCGGACATTCAGGAGGCCATTGTTGGCGGGCGCCAACCTGCGGAATTGACGTTGGATGCGCTGATGAAGATCAAGCTGCCACTGGCCTGGTCTGATCAGCGCGAACTGCTGGGATTCAATCGCTCCGCCGCGGCTGAACGCCTCTGATTCCCTTCACGGCGGCTGCGTAAGCAGCGGCCCCACAGGCCAAACCCCGTGCGCAACAAAAATTATTGAATCGCATTCATGCGCCGGAAGACCGCTATCTGGTCCCCGCTTCCCTGATATTCCCTGTTACCAGGGAAACCGCACTGGATCGAAAACGCACAGAGACGCGGCGTGGAAAACCGCCGGGTGTCTCGAGATTTCGCTGAAATGTGGGGCTGACCATTTTGCTATTGCGCCAAAAGTGCGCGGAAAATCCCTGGGTTATGGGATTGTCGGGAGAGCTTGAGACTAACTGAGGGACTGCGTGGCGGTGCTATCAGTCTAACCGCAACTTGTCTCCGGCAGACGAAGCTCTCCGCTACCCGAGCCGCCTTACCAGATGGTGCACTGGTCTGACAATGCCGCTCGCCGGCAT
>JAMFTA010000206.1 GCA_026225565.1 Caulobacter sp.
GCGTGAGATGGCGCGCGTCGCGGCGTCAGACCCGATGATCGGCTTCGTCAATCCGCGTTCGAATAACGCCACCCTGGCGACGCTGCCGCTTCAAGATCGGTTTCGCCATCTTGAACCGGAGGCGGCCCACCAGGCTTGGAAGGCGGTCGCGCCGCGACTGCCGGACATGAGCTATGCGCCCACCGCCGTTGGGTTTTGCCTGCTCTGTCGTTGGAAGGTGTTGGCCGAATTTGGCGATTTCGACGAAATCTACGGCCTTGGGTATCACGAAGAGAACGATCTGGTGATGCGGGCCAATCGTTGCGGCTATCGCGCGGCCTTGGCTAACAAGGCGTTTGTGTGGCACGCGGGCGAGGCCTCCTTCTCCTTGTTGGACCTGCCACGAACAGCCCGGGAGGCGAAGAACCGAGAGATTCTTTTCGCCCGCTATCCCGAATATGAGCGCCTGACCGAGACCTATTTCAATTCGCCGGAACATCGGGCCGAGCGCGTTTTGGGCGCTCTGATCCCCGGCGCCGACGGCAAGATCGACGTGGCTTTCGATTTTTCCGCCTTTGGCGCCTATCATAACGGGACCTTTATGGCGGGCTGGCAGCTCTTGAACGCCGCCTTGACCCGCTGGGGCGGGCGGTTCAACATTTTCGTGCTTTGCTCCTTGGACGCCTATCGGTTTCACGATTTCGCCGCCCTGGGCGTTTTGCGGCGAGATCCGCTCGGGCCTGAGCTTTTCGGCGCGCTCTTCCGCGTTGGCCAGCCCTTCAGCGTCGGCGATTTGGACGTATTGACCATGAAGGCCGCCGTGGTCGGTCTTTATATGTTGGATACAATCTCGATCGATTGCGGCCATCTGTCATCGCCAAGCCTCTATAATCTTTGGCAATTTATGCTCGAGCACGCGGATCTGGTGGTCACCACCTCGCAGCTCACCGCCGATCAGTTCGAACGCCGCTTTCGGTACGGCGATCACGTGGTGCGGATGCGGTCCATGCATTCGCTCGATGTCGAAGACTATAGGGGCGATCTGGCCACCAGAACCACATCGACGCCGGGAGGCCCGCTTCTTTTGGAGCAGATCGAGCAGCCCTTCTTCTTGGTCATCGGCAACAAATTTCCCCACAAATACGTGATCGAGACCACAAATGCGCTCTCCGAGGCGTTTCCTGAGCTTCGGATTGTCGCACTGGGAGCGCCTGGATACGACGCCGACCCTGTTGATACGGACGTTGAGGGGCTTCGGCCGTCGGAACAATATGCGCCGGCTCGTTTAAGCACACGGCCCAATATCATCGTTGCGCCGACCGGCGATCTGACCGAGCGGCAGATGGGCGAACTTTACGCCACGGCGCGAGCCATCGTGTTTCCTACCCACTACGAGGGGTTTGGATTTCCCATACTCAATGCGTTGGCGGCGCACACACCGATCTTAGCGCGCCGCAACCCGGCGGTAGAGGAGGTCTGGCGATCACAGGGGTGCAATCCCAACGTCCATTTCTTCGATCTCACGGCCGAACTCGTCGATCTGTTGTCCAGCGACATCTCTTGGGTGGAGACGCCTCCGTCCCATTCGGGCGGGGATGCAACGCGATCCGCCGGCGAGATTCTGCACGGCTTGGAGGCGGCTATCGCCGGCGTCGATTATCATCGGATCGTCGCGCGCATCAGGGCCGTCCACTTCGCCCACGATATCGCCAAGACCGAAGATTTGACCGCCAAGTTGCAAAGCGCGCGATCCAAGCTTCGTCATCTACAGGAGCAGGCCCTGGCGGCCGATCAGTCCGTAGGCGGCCGGATCATGGGCTGGGCGCGCAGACAGGCCGCGGCGCGTCCCCGGCTTTGGCGCGGCGTCAGCCGGTTGGTGAACAAAATCGTCAATGCGATCAAGCCGCTTCCGCCAGAGGCGGTGCTGCTTTTGCGGTCCCAGGAAAAACTGATCGCCCAGAGCGGCGTCTTCGACCGCGCCTGGTACGTCGAGCGCTACGAGGACGTGGAGGAAACGGGAAGAGACCCTTTCCGTCATTTCATCGATCATGGATTGGAAGAGGGCCGAGATCCCGGCCCCAACTTTTCCACAGCCTTTTATCTCGAGCAAAATCCAGACGTGTTCGATTCAGGCCTGACCGCCCTGGTTCACTATCTGGCGTTTGGACGGGCGGAGGGTCGAAAAGCTAAGGCCTAGGTGCGCTCAAGCCGAGCAAAATACCGACGATCAGTCCATATCCAAAAGGGCTTCATCGCAGATGGCGTCCACCACCGCACGGCTCTGGGTCAGAAAATCATCTGACCCAGCGGTAATCGGCGAAGGCGGTTTGGGGCGCCCTCCCGGGGCGACGTGGGAAAAGAATAGCCGCATCACCTGCTCTACCCCCGCCTCGGTGACCGTGCGACGGTCTTTTGTGAAATAGTCGCCGGCGCCCGGCCCCGTCACCACCTCGTAGGACGGAAAATAATGGACCTCATCTAGTCCCGCGAGCGTCTCCGCCGCCACCCGCAGGACCGCCTTGGAATAGGCGGTCGAGACGATGACGTGCCGGTCTAGCCCGGTCGCGGCCAAGGGCACCGGAGACACGGTCAGCACCACCTTCACCTTGGGATTCAGGGCGCGGACGTCATTCAGGAAGGCGGTGAAGTCGGCGACCACCTCGGCGACCGAAAGGTTGTTGAACTGGTGGCGCGCCTCATCGTAGACCCCGCCCGCAACGCCTGGGCACAGGGGAAATACCGCGCCGTCATCACGCGATGCCCAACACTCCGTCAGCCCAAGGGTGAAGACGAAAACATCCATAGTCTCCAAAGCCCTACGCACCGCTGCGAAATGCTGGCGCCGGTCGGCGTGGAATTCCTGCAACGTCGCAAAGCCGTTCGGCTGGATGGTCGGTCGGAAGGGATCGAACACCCTCCCCTCGTGCATCCACACGTCCTCCTGCGGCGCGAAACGTCCATAGGCCCGCTGCTGGAGCTGTCGCAACTGACGGGTGGTGTAGATGTTGCCGTATCGCGCGCTGTAGACGCCGTATTGGAACGCCTCGGCGACGGCGGGGGGCAGGATCGGGTGAGCGGTCTCGGTCTGCAGGAAGTCAAAACCGTTCAGGCGCAGATGACGGGCTATATGCTGCGCGAAACAGCTTCCCGCCGTCACCACCCTGTCCTCGGGCGAGATCTTCAGATCCATGGCGACTACCGGATCGATGGCAGCCGGCGCCGCATCGGCCACCGCGGAGCGCCAGCGGCGGTAGCCGGGAGCGTCGTCGTAGGGATGGCGACTAGGCAAGACGCCTCCCGATCTGCGCCAACACCAGCCGCCCATAGGCGGCGTTGGCGTGCCCCGGATCCTCGTAGAACTCGGGCTTCAGGAACCCATGTACATCGACGGCCTCGGCCGGATGGGGAATGAACACCACGCCGGTGTTCTGGCAGAAATCCTCGATGATTTCGCAATGCAGCCGCCAAAGCTTATAGCGCAGAAACTTGGGCGAGACTTCGCGAGCGCCGACCTTAAACAGCCCCCATGGGATCCGAGGCGCCATGGCCGCCCCATCGGCATAGGGCGGCGGCGGCGAGGCGTGCAACACCCGTTGGGCCGGCGATGCTTTCACCTGCCCGATCAGATCGAGGTACTCCTGCGCCACGCTCAGCACGGCGGCCCGCACGCCATCGACCGGAATGATCTCGGCAATTTCGTCGAGCGGCAGATCGGGCGCTGAGGGCAGGACGAAGTCGAACGGCCTTGGGTGCACGGGTAAGCCCACCATGTCGTGCGCCGATCCCCCGATGAAGGAGACCACATCACCGTGGAGCGCTTCTGCGACTACCGGGGAAAACCGGCGCTCGCCATCTTCTTCCACAAAGGGCTCGGGCGTGAGCCAAAAATTGATGGCGGTCAGATCGAAGCCATCCACCGCCGCCGCCATGGCGACGCAGCTCACATGGCTATGCCCGATGCAAACGATGGGCGCCGCTTCGGCCGACGCCGCAGCTTTCACCGTCCTGCCCTTCAGCCGTGACATCAAACCATCGATCAGCATGATCATCCCGGACCAGAGGCGGCACAAAAGCACGGCTCACCAAACCCCGGCTTGCGAGCGCCGTAAAGAAGGACTTAGACTCCGCGCGCGCCGCTTCAACAATGGGTTGGTTATCGATGTCGATCTTTCAACGTATGGCGGCGGCGCTTGGGCGACGAGAGATCGTCTTTCCGCTCCCTTTGTCGTCTCAGGCGTCACCCGAGGCCTTGGCCGCGAAAGGCCGTTTCGAAGCGGCGATCGAGGTGGGGATGGGGATCAATCGAACGAGCCGCGACGCCGATCTGGAGGCTCGGCTAGTGAAGTGGCGACGCCAGGCCTTTATCGCCTTGCCGCCTGCAGAGGGCCGGCCGGACTGGCCGCCCACCCTGCCCGATCCCTTCCCCGACCAAGTGGGACCGCCGGAGATCCAGCGCCATCAGTTGTCGGCCGACGTGCTGGGGGGGGCGATCTTGCACCACGGCTGCCTGATCGTGCGCGGCCTGCTGAGCGAACCGGAGGCGGATCGGCGCCGCGCCGATATAGACCGGGCATTCGATGGCTATGACGCTTTTTGGGAGGAGGGCCAGACGGCGCAGCCCACGGCCCCCTGGTATCGCCCCTTTCCTATGCCAATCGACGAAGACATGGCCGACGCCCGGCGCTTTGTGCGCAGCGGCGAAGGGGTGTGGACCGCCGAATCTCCCCAGATTTTGTTCGACGTTGTCGAAAGCTTCAAGGCGGCGGGATTGGGCGAGGCGATCGGCGGCTTTCTGGGGGAGCGTCCGGTGATTTCGCTGGGAAAATCCACTCTGCGGCGGGTGCCGATAACCACCGGCACCGACTGGCATCAGGACGGTTCGTTCATGGGTGTGGATATCCGCACAGTGAATGTCTGGTTGGCCTTGTCCCATTGCGGTGACGACGCACCTGGCCTCGACATCGTCGCGCGCCGCCTGCCGGGCTTGGTGGAGCGCGGAACGCCGGGGGCCTATTTTCCCTGGTCGGTCGCGCCGGACAAGGCGGCGGCCGCCGCCGAAGGTACGTCGATCGCCAGCCCAACCTTCGCGCCGGGCGATGCGGTGCTGTTCGACCACCTGTGCCTGCACCGCACCGGCATCAGGCCCGGCATGACCAAGACGCGGTACGCCATCGAATCCTGGTTCTTCGCCCCCTCGGCCTATCCGCCCAAGCAACTGCCCCTGGTATTCTAAGCTCAGGCGGGCTCGCGCGCCTTCAGCGTCCTCAGTTGGGCTTCCAGCTGGTTTATCCGTTCCGCCCGCTCGGTCAGGAGCCGCCGCGCCCGTTGCAGAGCGTCGGTGCGCTGGGCCAGGCGGTCGTTGAGGTGGGCGACTTCCACCCGCACCGTCATCCCATCCCGCTCCAAGGCGACACAGGTCTCCAAGAGGGAGTCGGCGGCGAAGAAGCTGTCGACGAGCGCCTGTAAGGTTGGGGTCATGCGCGCCTGGGGAATCAGTATGCCCAGGCCGTTGAAGAAGGGCAGCATCCGAAAGGTGATGGCCACACCGCTGCTGGCGATGAAATCCTCGATGCCGGTCAGGACGCCGTTTTGCGGGCCGCCTTCGTGCAGGGCGTTGGCCAGCATGGCGTTCATGCCAAAGTCCACCAGCTCGGCCTGGCCCGGCGCGACCCCCCGGTAGGCGAAGGGATGGCGCTCCCGTTCTTTGAAATCGCTCGGATTATAGTACATATCCCGCCGTGCGTAGGGCCAGCCGCAGTCGTGGGAGATGACGATCGGCGGCTGAGCGCCCATAGCCTTCGCCCGCGCGAACACCAGGCTCAGTTCCTGAAACACCGTTCGCCAATTGTGATCGCCGTCGATCAGGGCGATGTCCGGCGGGGTGATCAGCGGTATAGCGTCAAGGCTCTTCAGCGGATGATAGATATGGGTCTCGGGGAAGGCGGCGAGCACGTCCTTCAGCTCCGGTCGGGGCGCCGGGTCGATGATGTCTGCCCGCGCGCCGGTCTGGCGGCAATAGTCCAGGATGTTGCGGGTGTTCCAACCGGAATCCGCGCCGATCTCCATCAACTGCCGGGGCTGGACGGCCGCTATGATCGGTCCGATGAACCGTGTCCAGAACCTGTTCATTGTGCGCCCCTCATAGGCTGTCCAGCTCATCCAGCGACGGATCATAGCCTTTAAGGGCGCTGTCGCGGCGAATTCGCTTCAGATACCCCCCGGCGCAGACGGTGACCAGATGCTGCTCAAAGCTCGGATCGACAACAAAAGAGGGCGTGCGGTCGATGAACAAGCCGATCGCCTTGCGCCGCCAGTTTTTGGAGTAGCCGAGCCAAGGCTGACCGATCACCGTGCCAAGGACCACAAGGTAGGAGTCGACGGACACGAAGCTTCCATAGGCGTCCAGCGCCTCCAGCGGGATGTGGTCGTGTTTCGCCGGTTCGAACACCACGACCACGGCGTCCTCGGCGCCGATCAACCCGTCGATCCTCAAGAGCGTTTCGCGACCGGATGGCGCATCGGTTCTGACGACATCCGTGCGGGGCGTCGGCGGCCGCTCGTCGGGCAAGACGCGGATGACGCGGCTGTGCTCCAGCTCCAGCAGCGCCAGCACCCCGTGGATGAAGCGGATCAACCCATCGTCAGGGCTGGTGCAGACAACCCGGCTGGGGCGGACGCGGGCGAGGATGTCCTGGATGTTGATGAGGTCGCCTGGGGGCAGCCCCACCGCCTGCCCAAGCCATCGCGAGCGTTCGGTCGACGAGCGCGACTCCACATAAGCCGCTTGCATATAGAGGCTGGCGCCCTCATCGGTGGCGTCGGCCGCCGCCACTGGCCTGATCCTGTCGGTCAATCCGAGAGCTGCGGGGAACAGCGGCCTTTGCCGGCTCGACAGGGCCAGCTGCGACTTGATCACCCCACGCAACTTGATCTTGCTTTGCGCCACGGGCTCGAACGCCTCGCCCCTCAACGCGTGATAGTTCTGATGGTAGCCGCGCACCCGCCGATCCTTCTCCGCATCGGAGACATTGGTGGTGGCGCCGTGGTGAAACTGGTGGAAACTCGCCTCCCCGATCAAACACACCACCCCGCCCGGCGAGGCGTCCACGGCGCGCTTGAACAGGTCAAGATTGGCGTATCCGCCCCCAGGCTCGGAAAATCCCTCGCTCATTCCACCCAGACGCAGGTAGAGCGCGGCCGGCAGGAAGAGGCAGTTGCTTTCGCTGAGGCCGTCGAACCAGGTATTGGGGCTTTCGGCGATCGGCGTGCCGATGCGGAAGAGCTCATAGCCATCGGAAGGCCAGGCGATCTTGGCGAAGAGGATGTCCTCGGCTTGCCGCGTATAGCCGATCTCGGCCAGCCAGCGTTGATCGCCGCCGACGAACCAGTGGCGCAGGGCGACCACGGCCTCCTTATCCCCATCGATGGCGTCGAACGCTTCGCTGAGCACCCCCGGCGTCAGCACGTGGGCCCCATCGATCATGATAGCCAGGTGGCGCCCCTTGGCCTCGGCCGCCGCGGCGTTGATCGCCGCGCAGGGGGATGGCGATGGCGTCGTCGCCCGCACCAGCCGAAACTCTGGACCAAAGCCCCTGACCCACGCCTCGTCCAGCGGCGGGTTTGAGCCGTTATCCACGCAGATCACTTCATAGGCGCGGCTTTCCACCCCGCGCTGATAGGCGCGCGACAGGGAGGTCAGCGTCCGCTCCGCCTCCCGGCGCATATTGTAGAAGTTGACGATGATGCTGATCTCCGGCGTCCCGGTGACCACCGCCAGGACCCGCGCCGGCGCCGGCGGCGGCGTCGCAGCGCCGGGCGGCAAGCAGATCGACACCGGGCTTGTCAGCAGCGATGCGCCGTTTTCCGTGCGCAGATCGATGGCGTGACTAGTCCCGTCCCTCAAGGCGGCGGGAATGGCGACGTTGAACGCCCCCCGTCCATCCCCCTGGCGCATTTCGGCAAGATCGACTCGCCATCCATCGGCGGTGAAGGTCGACAAGGCCTTCTCGCCATCGAAGATGGTCAAGACGACCGGCGTGGCCGGATCGTCCAGGTGACGCGCCCATCCGGATATGGTCTCTGGCCCGACCGCGTCGAGAAAGGCTTCGATCCCATTGACGATCAGCGCCCCAGGCGTGCGCGACTGGCGGTCGCTCTCTGCCGGATCTGAGAGGACGATGAGCGGCCCGGGAGGAAGCGGAGCGCCGCCGACGACACGCACCTCCACCGCGTCGCCCACCACTATAGCTGTGCGCGGCAAGACGAGTTCAAAGGCGCAAACGCCGCCTCGCTTTTGGGCTTGTTCAAGATCTTGTCGACGCCGGTCGGCCCTGGCCGTGGCGACGACCGCGCCGCCGACCACCGCCTCCACCGCGGCGACCTCATTGGGACAGCCGGGGAACCAAGCCCAGCCCCACAGGGTGTCGCCTTTCAGGCCGTCCAGATAGCCTTCCGCAATCTCAGTCGCGGCGCTCGGCAAGTCCATATTGATATCCGTCGGTCAGTTGCGACGAACCTATCGATTTATCTATGCGATCACAACTTATGGCCGGTGAGGCCGGCGTGTGGCTGAGACTGCCGCCGTTGATGCTCGGCCAGCAAATATTTCGCCAGTGGGCTGGCCATCGGCTGTCGGTGCGCCCACGCCGCGACAGTCTCGGCGGGCACGTCGCCCCAAGAGGGCGCGCGCGCCCGCGACGCGAGGGTAATCCGCCTCGCCGCCGGCAAGGATCGGCCGGTCTGCTTTGCGATCCTGGCGATATCCTGGTCATAGAGATCGGCCAATCGCGCAGAATGTTCGGGGTCGAGATAGCCCGCGCCTGGGTCGCCCGGCGGCGGACTGGCGGGCAGAAGCGCGGCCAGGCGTTCGACCGCGCTCACCTGCTGACCCCACTGCTCGTCTGTGAAGAAGCCACGCGCTGCGCGGATCATTTCGATGGCCATCCAGCCCGCCGACTCATTGCTGCGGTATGCGCCCGTCCGCCCCGCCCCATGGCTTGGCAAACCCAGGGCGGAGAAGGCGTCGCTGACGATATCGCCGCCGAAGAGCGCCTGTGGATCCAGCGCCTGGATACGCAGACGGCTCCAACCGAAAGCCGCCGCCCAGGTTTGGAGCATCGGCCAGGCGGATATGGCCTGGGGTGGATCATCGACGAAGACGTCGAAATCCCGCACCTCGTCGCCGCTCTTCACGTTCTGCGCGTAGAGCGACGGCAGCCATTGGGTGTAATCGCGCAGGTAGACCAGGATTTTTACATCAAGCCCCTTGAGGGCCTCCGCTACCGACCAGGTGTAGGCGTCGGGCCAGGCGGACATGAATTCGTTGGAAATCAAGAGGCGATCGCCTGTCGCGCGCGCCAAGGCCGCAACGGGCGTCATCGTGGCGAACCCTTCGATCGATGGGTCGCTGTCCGCCAGATGGCCGAAGTTGATATAGCGCACACCGGCCGCCCTGAAATCTGGGCTGAGCCTGGCGAAGACCTCCTGCAAGGTCGTCGAACCCGCTTTATTTCGGCCAATGTGCAGGAAGATCACCCGTTCCAACGCCCCATCGGCGCTCGCGCGGAGCAATTTAGAGCCGCACGAATCGGCGGGATCCGAGAACTGAGCCTAGCCGGCAAGCCGAGCGGTAGGCATGGCGGGCGGCCCGGTCGTCCCGCAACGCAGGAGCACTTCGCGAAGATCTTTGACCGGGGGAAACACCTCGTTGTTCCAGTCGGCGCCCTGCCGGTCGTGGGCCGCCTGCTCCATCTCCACGATTTCCTTGTCCTCGCGGAAAATCTGCTCGGTGAACAGGGTGATGAAGGGCCACGCCACGTCGATCAGGCCCGGCACGCCCGGCCGTTTGACCGATAGATAGCCAAAGGTGCGGTTGCGACGCTGTTCCTTGTCCAGAGGGGTGTAGCCGAGCCACACGCTCAGTACCGGCGCGCCGTCGCCGACCCAGACGCGCAGGTTCTGGTAGGGATATTCGGTGCGGATGGTCATCAGGTCGGCGTTGTCCCCTGCTCCGCGCGTGCGGATCACCCCAAGGATCGCCGTCTCGCCCACGGGAGACGAGCCCTCCGTCCGGCTGAAGGTATAGTCCACTTCGGCCCAGGCATCCCCGTGGCGGCGCGCCAGGGTGTGGGCCTTGATCGAGCCCATCTGGCGACGGTGCAGGAACTGGTGGTTCATGTCGAACAGATTTTCGTGCATGAAAGTATAGTGGGCGGCCACCTCGCGGTTGAGCTGCCGGGTCTTATATTTGGCGTCGGATTTCGCGCCGAGCGCCTGGGGAAACCGCTCTTCCGCAAATGCCGCGTCCCCTGGGAAGATGAAGATCAGGCCGTCGACCTCGCGGCAAGGATAGGATTTCACCCCGTTGGGGAGCCGTTCGCGGCCGAGATAGGGCACGTCGATACACTGGCCGGCGGCGTCGTAGGCCCAGCCGTGATAGCCGCACTTCACCGTGCACCCATCCACGACCCCGTGGGTCAAGGGCACTTGCCGGTGGGCGCAGCGGTCTTCCAGGGCGAACAGCTTGCCGTCTTTGCCGCGAACTATGGCGATGGGATCGCCGGCGTACTGGCGGGCCAGCATCTTGCCCGGCTTTACCTCCTCGGACCAGGCGACGGGGTACCAGTAGTCAGGGTGAGCGTCCGTCCGGCGCAGGTCCGCACCGCGGTTTGGAGCGTTGGCGCGGATAATTTCGACCGGCATACAAACGTCCTTTCTGCAACTGAACCCTCAGGATTTGCACTGTTCCTGTCAAGGCCGACTGGAGGATTGTGATCGCATGGTCCGATGCCCTGACCTCCAGCAACGCAGACCCAAGATTGCGCGGCGGCGCGGCGCCGCCTGGATGGTCTTTTTGCAAAACGTCCCGTGACCTTGATTATGGCGGCCGGCATAGCGCGCAGCCTGCCGATAAGGGGCGACTCGTCATACGCTCTGGCCTGCGCCAGGATGGAGGCCGCCATGGCCATGCCCCCGCTCCCTAAAGGAGAGGTTTTGTTCGAATTTCGCCATCTCGGCAATGTGGTGAAGGTCTCGGCGATCCACGTGGACACCAATACGGAGGTCAGCCTGGTCGGCGCCCCCACCGCCGGCGAGCACGGATTGAAGCAGGCCGCGATGCGCAAATTGGCCTATGTGCTGGCGAAGCGCGATGAATAGCGGCCGTAGGAGATTGAGGCGCCGATGACCGACCCCGAACGCCCCATCGACCGGCTTTTGGCCATCATGGCCCGGCTGCGCGATCCCGTGGATGGTTGCCCTTGGGACGTGGCCCAGACCTTCGCCACCATCGCCCCCTATACGGTGGAGGAGGCCTATGAGGTGGCCGACGCCATCGAGCGGGGGGATCTCGACGACATCAAGGACGAGTTGGGCGATCTATTGCTGCAGGTGGTGTTCCACGCGCGGATGGCGCAGGAGCAGGGCTCCTTCGCCTTCGATGACGTGGCCAACGCTATTTGCGATAAGATGGTGCGCCGCCATCCCCATGTGTTCGGCGATCTGACGTTTGAGAGCGTCGCGGCGCAGTCCAAGGCCTGGGACGACATCAAGGGCGAGGAGCGGGCTCGGAAGGGCGGGGCCAAAAGCCTTCTCGACGACGTGCCTGTGGGCCTGCCGGCCCTCACCCGCGCCGTGAAACTATCCAAGCGCGCCGCGCGGGTGGGCTTTGTCTGGGCGGATACACAGTCGGTGCTCGACAAGGTGCACGAGGAACTGGCCGAGCTGGAGCACGAAATCCGCTTAGGCGATCTGGATAAGGCGCGGGGAGAATTGGGCGATCTGCTGTTCGTCTGCGCCAATCTGGCCCGCGACCTCGGCATCGATCCGGAGGACGCCTTGCGCGCCACCAACGCCAAGTTCGTCCGCCGCTTCTCGTTCATCGAAACGGCCTTGGCGGAACGAGGCGTTTCGCCGGAAAATTCCGACCTTGAGGAGATGGACGGGCTTTGGAACGCCGCCAAGGCCGCGGAGAAAAGCGCCGTTCAATAGGCGGGCGGCGCAGCGACGATGGGCGGCACGCCGGGAAACAGGTGCTCGAACTGGCCGAGCGCCCGCTCGTCAAGCTTCACCGCCAGGCGCACCTCGCCCCCCTCCCCGTCTTCACGGTTCATCACACGGCCGGGGCGGTAGAGCCAAGCCAGGGCCTGACCCTCGCCGGCCGGCAGCACGATATCGGCTGCCGCCCCGGCGTCGACTCGCGAAGCCAGGTAGGTGAGGAGCTCGGCGCAGCCTTCGCCCGTCACCGCGGAGACGGCGAAGGCCGGGATATGCCCGGCGCCCGCGTAGCGATGCGCCTTGGCGTCGACCACCAGCCTATCGTCTTCATTGAGGAGATCGACCTTGTTCCAGACCTCGATCAGCCGATCGGACGCCTCGTCCTCGCCTACGCCCAGGGTGGCTAAAACCTTTTCAACATCCCGAGCCTGATCGGCGGAAGCCGGGCTGGCGATGTCGCGCACATGCACGATCAGGTCCGCTTCCTCCACCTCTTCCAAGGTGGCGCGGAAGGAGGCCACCAGCTCGTGGGGCAGGTCCGAAATGAAGCCCACGGTGTCAGACATGATCGCCGGCCGGCCGTCGGGGAGCTTGAGGGTGCGCAAGGTAGGATCGAGGGTGGCGAACAGCATGTCCTTGGCCTCGACTTTTGATTCGGTCAGGCGGTTGAACAGGGTGGACTTGCCGGCGTTGGTGTAGCCGACCAGGGCTAGGGTGGGGAACGGGGTGCGGCGGCGGGCGGCGCGGTGCAGAGTGCGGGTGCGCCGCACGTCCTCCAGGTCCGCCTTCAGCCGATCGATCTTTTCGGCCAAGAGCCGCCGGTCGGTCTCGATCTGGGTTTCGCCGGGACCGCCCATGACCCCGAACCCGCCCCTTTGCCGCTCCAGGTGGGTCCAGGTGCGAACGAGGCGAGACTTCTCGTAGTCGAGCCGCGCCAGCTCCACCTGCAGGCGACCCTCGCGGGTGCGGGCCCGGCGAGCGAAGATCTCCAGGATCAGGCCGGTGCGGTCCACAACCTTGGTCTGCCAGGCCTTCTCCAGATTTCGTTGTTGAACCGGCGTCAGAGCGTCGTCGACGACCACCACGTCGATCTCCAGCTCTTCGCAGAGCTTGCCGATGGTCTCGACCCGCCCGCGCCCGAACAGGGTGGGGGGTGAGACCTCGCGCAGCACGACGATGTCGCTGGCGGCGACCACAAGGTCCAGGGCCAGGGCGAGGCCGGAGGCTTCCTCCAGCCGCGCCTCCGCCCGCGCGCCCTCATGACGCGCGGAGGGGCGGACCGGGTGCAGGACCAGCGCGGCCTGCACCTTGGGCGCATGATCGACGAAGCGCTTACGCGGCGCCTCTATCGGATCCTGATCGAAATCCTGGGTCAATCGGCGAGCGCATCGTCGGCATCGGGCTCGTAGAGCTGCACCGGCTGGGCTGGCATGATGGTTGAGATGGCGTGCTTATACACCAGCTGCGCCTGACCATCGCGGCGCAAAAGCACACAGAAATTGTCGAACCACGTCACCACGCCCTGCAGCTTGACGCCGTTAACGAGGAAGATGGTGAGGGGGGTCTTGGAACGTCGCACGCTGTTCAGGAAGGTGTCCTGCAGGTTCTGCTTCTTCTCGGTCGCCATGAATAGTCCTGTCCCCGGAGGCAAACGCCTCCACACAAAAAGTTAACGCGCTGATCCCACCGCTCTTTCAGAGAGCGTCTTTTCGGGCGCGTTGGAAATATAGGGATCGAAGGCGCAAGGAGATAGGGCCTGGATGCCCATCGCCGATGATTACGCTGTCAATTTTCACCACAGGCGTGATGAAGGCGGAGGCGGCGGTGAAGAAGGCCTCCTTGGCCGACATCGCTTCAGCCACCGTGAAGGGGGTTTCCAGCACGGTCATCTGTAGTTCGGCGGCGAGCGCCATCAAGGTTTTGCGGGTGATTCCGCGCAGTATGTTGGCGCCGAGGTCGCGGGTGCGAAGGCGTCCTTCCGCGTCAACAATCCAGGCGTTGGTGGAAGAGCCTTCGGTAACGAAACCGTCCGCGTCCACCAACCAGGCCTCATTCGCCCCCGCCTCGCGCGCCGCCTGCTTGGCGAGGATATTGGGCAGGAGGCCTACGGTCTTGATATCGCATCGGCCCCAGCGGATGTCTGGTTGGGTCAGCACCGCCACACCGTGGCGCGCCTTCGCCTCCATCGAGGAAAAATCCGCAGGGCGGGCGATGGCCACCACGGTCGGTCGGACGCCCGGCGGCGGGAACGGGTGGTCGCGCCGCGCCGCGCCGCGGGTGACCTGCAGATAGATCGAGCCCTCGCGCACCCGGTTGCGCCTCACCGTCTCGCGCAGCACCCCCAAGAGCGCGGCGCGGCTCATCGGCTCTTGGATGCGAAGCTCAGAGAGGCTGCGCTCCAGACGGTCCAGGTGGCCCTCAGCGTCGGCGAGCTTGCCGCCGAGCACCGACCAATACTCATAAACCCCATCGGCGAACTGAAAGCCCCGGTCCTCCACATGCACCTGAGCCTCGCTAAGGGGCGTGTAGCGGCCGTTGACATAGGCGATGCGCGCCACCTCAGACGCTCTCCAGATCCACACCGCGGGGGGCGATGCCGAGGGACTTCAGCTTTCGATGCAGGGCCGACCGCTCCATGCCGATGAAGGCGGCTGTGCGGGAAATATTGCCGCCGAACCTGAGGATTTGAGCGGTTAAATATTCCCGCTCAAACACTTCGCGGGCGTCTCTGAGCGGCAGGGCGATGATGCGTTCGGGCCCCACAGAGCCTGAAACGTTGTTGGTGGCCACTTCGGTGGGCAGCATCTCGGCGCTGATCACCTCCTGCGGGTCCCCGGTGGCGAGGATCAACAGTCGCTCCACATTGTTGCGAAGCTGGCGGATGTTGCCCGGCCAGTCGTGCACCTGCAGGGTGGCTATGGCGTCTTCCCCCAGGATCCGCTTGGGCATACCGGTGGCCTCCGAGATCCGGTCGATGAAGTAGTTCACCAGCTCGCCGATGTCCTCGCGACGCTCGGAAAGACCCGGGACCCTTAGCGGCACCACGTTCAATCGATGGAACAGATCTTCGCGGAAGCGGCCGGCGACGATCTCGTCGCGAAGGTTCTTGTCGGTGGAGGAGATCACCCGCACGTCCACTTGCACATCGGTGTCGCCGCCCACCCGGCGGAAGCGCTGCTCCACCAGGACGCGCAGGATGCGGCCCTGGGTCTCGCGCGGCATATCCGACACCTTGTCGAGAAAGAGGGTGCCGCCATGGGCGCGCTCGAATACGCCGATCTTGCGGGTGCGGCCGCCCTCGCCTTCCTCGCCGAACAGCTCCAGATCGATGCGCTCTGGGGTCATGTCGGCGGCGCTGACGGCGACGAACTCGTTCTTCGCCCGGGGGCTGCCCGCGTGCAGCAGCCGGGCGGCCAACTCCTTGCCCGATCCGGGCGGGCCGGAAATCATGATCCGGCTATTGGCCGAGGCGATCTTGGCGATCATCTGGCGCAGTTGCTGAACGGATTGCGAGCGCCCGATCAGGCCGGCTGGGGTCATGGCCTGGGTGCGCAGATGCTTATTTTCGCGCTTCAGAGTGGCGGACTCCAGCGCCCTTTCCACCAACAGCAGGAGGCGGTCGGACTTGAAGGGCTTCTCCAGGAAGTCGTAGGCGCCGCGCTTGATGGCGCTGACCGCCGTCTCGATATTGCCGTGGCCGGAAATCATCACCACCGGCATGTCGGGGTCAATGGTCTTGACCAAATCGAGCAGCTCCAGCCCATCCAGTCCGCCGCCCTGCATCCAGATATCCTGCACCAGCAGGGATGGGCGGCGCGCGCGAATGGCGGCCAGGGCGGAATTGGAGTCCCCGGCCGTTCGCACCTGATAGCCCTCGTCCTCCAGAATACCGGACACCAGCTCGCGGATGTCCGCCTCATCGTCAACCACAAGGATGTCAGCCGCCATGATGTCTCCTATGCGGTGGTCTGATCGGCCATGGGGCGATCAGCAACGAAATGGTTCATCCGGGGAAAGCGCAGCACCGCGCGAGCCCCCGGGGTTCGGTGAGCGTCGGTCAGGGTGAGATCGCCGCCGTGTTCCTCAAGGATGCGTTTGACGATGGCCAAGCCGAGCCCTGTGCCTTTTTCGCGGGTGGTGACATAGGGTTCGGTCAACCTCTCGCGATCGCGCGTCGGCAAGCCGACGCCATTATCCTCCACCTCGAAGGTGGTCGCCTTGTCATCGACGATCAGACGGGCGATCAGGCGGCCCTGCAGGGCGGGTTCGTTGGCCTTGCGCGCCGTCACCGCTTCTCCGGCGTTCTTCAGGATATTGGTCAGCGCCTGCCCGACCATGCGACTATCGCAAACAAAGCCGGTGGCGAACGGCGGATCTTCCAGGTCCACGGCGATGTCGGGATAGGCGACCCTCTGGGCGAACACCGCCTGACGCAGCAATTCAGCCGCATCGTCCTCGGCGAACTTCGGCGCCGGCATCCGCGCGAATGAGGAGAACTCATCGACCATGCGCCCGATATCGCCGACCTGACGGATGATGGTGTCGGTGCAGCGGTCGAAGGTTTCCAGATCGTGGGTGATGTCGCCGCGGTATTTCTTTCGGATCCGCTCGGCCGATAGCTGAATCGGCGTCAGGGGATTTTTGATCTCGTGGGCGATCCGGCGGGCCACGTCGCGCCAAGCCGCATTGCGCTGGGCGGCGACCAGACGGGTGATGTCGTCGAAGGTGAGCACCAGGCCATCGGAACGGCCCGAGGCCCGCACGCGCAGGCGATGGGTCTCGGCGCCGCGCACGATATCGACTTCGGTTTCTGCGTCTTGACCGAACTCGGCCGCGCGGGCGGCGACGCTCTGCAATTCAGGCGTCGTTTCCGCCAATGAGCGGCCAAGGGGGCTGGCGCCGGTGAGGCCAAGCAGGCTCAAGGCGCGGTCGTTGAGGGCGGAAATACGCCCCGCTCCATCAAGGCCGATAACCCCCGCGCTCACGCCAGATAAAACCGTTTCAATAAAGCGCCGACGCTCTAGCGCATCCTCGCTCGCCGCCTTCAGAGCCTGCTGCTGGTTCTGAAGATCGTTCGTCATCCGGTTGAACGCACGGGATAAAACAGCGATTTCTGCGGGATCCCGATCGATCTCGACCCGCGCGTTAAGGTCGCCGCCGGCCACACGGTCCGCCGCCACCACCAAACGGGCGACGGGGGTGGAGATTTGCGTCGCCGCCGCCATGCCCACCCAAACGGCGCCCACCAGCACCAACAGCGCGGTGGAAACATAGCTCAAGGCGAAGATAGTCTGGATACGCGCCCGACCTCGCTCCGCATCTCGATAGGCCACCACCGCATCTTCGGAGCGCCGAAGCTGGCCGAGAATCTTCTGATCCATCGCCCGCGTCACATAGAGGAAGGCGTCCGGGTAGCCGCTCAGATGATAAACGGCGCGGAACAGGTCGGAATCGGTCGGCTCCCTCGTCTCCAATTCGCCGATGGCGGCTGCGCGTTGCAAGGTTGCGGGCGGAGGCGCCATGAACGGCCCAGCGCCCGGCGCCTCGGCGCGCGCCAACACTCGCCCCGCCGAATCGATCACGTAGATGGAGGAAAAGTCCTGCTCCACCGCCTGGCTCAAAAGCGCGCTGTAGACCAGGCGCCGGCTCTTCAACATGGCCACCACGTCAGGCCGATTGAGATCGCGCGCCATGGGGCCGACATTCTGGTCAACCTGCCGCTCCTGATCGCGCAGATAGGAGCGAGCGACGGTGGCGGCGTTATCCACCACAGTGCGGACGCGGCTGGAGAACCAATCTTCGACGCCGCGCGTGACCAGAAGCCCGAAAAATAGGGCGACGACGATGGCCGGCAGCACTGCGGCGAGGGCGAACAGGCCGACGAACCGGCGATGCAGCCGCACCCCTGCATCCTCAGCGCCCGGAGCGAACAGCTTCAGCGCGCGCCATCCCGCGCCCGCCGCCAAGGCCAAGACGATCACCAGGTTCAGAGAAAGGACGATCAGCACCGTCTGGCTGGCTGAAACCGACGGTTTCGATCCCGGGGTTGTCGCCGTCAAAAAAACGGCGAGGGCGGTCACCACGGCCGAGACGGCGAAGCCTGCCCCGAAGGCAAATCGGGCGACTCGTTGCGCCGCGCCTTGAACGCGACGACTGCTAGGCCCCAAGGGCCGAGGGAGGACAGACGTTTCGGCCTCGGTCATTGGAATGACCATGCCGTGAGTGTGGCCTTTTATCAACAGGGTTGTGGCTTTTCCGCGTCAGGTGCGCCGGCGTGCGGCGTCCAAGCCAAGGTCCTGGATCTTCTTGCGCAAGGTGTTGCGATTGACCCCCAAGACGTCGGCCGCCTTCACCTGGTTGCCGCGGGTGGCGGCCAGGGTCAGGCGGATCAGCGGACGGCTAACCTCCTCGACAATACGGTCGTAGAGGCCGGGGTCGGGCAGGATGTCGGGCGCATCGGCGAACTCCACCGCCAGTCGCTGCTCGATCAGGGCCTCAAGGGTCAGGGGTTCGTCGGAGACGGGCGCGGGGGCGTGCTCCTGAAACTCCCGGTCGATCACCCGAGCGGTGATCACATCTTCCGCATAGAGGGCGCTGACCCGGCGCATCAGGTTTTCCAGCTCTCGCACATTGCCCGGCCAGCTGTGACGCTTCAGCCGCTCCAGCGCGCCTTCGTCGATGCCCTTGGGCGGCAAGCCCTCGCGGTGGGCCCGCAAAAGGAAGGCCCGGGCCAGATCTGGAATATCGTCCAGCCGTTCGCGCAGAGGCGGCAGGCGGAGCGGCGCGACATTCAGGCGGAAATACAGGTCCTCGCGAAACAGGCCCTGCTTGATCAAGGCGCGCAGGTCCCGATTGGTGGCGGCGATCAGGCGCGCGTCCGCCGGGCGGCTGGTGCGTGGATTGAGCGCGCGCTCGGATCCGTCGATGACCCTTAGGAGCCGGGTCTGGGCGTCAAGCGGCAGATCGCCGATCTCGTCGAGAAAAAGGGTGCCCCCGTCCGCCTCCACCAGCTTGCCGGTTTCGCCGTCGCGACCGAACAGCTCCGATTCCACCCGCTCGCGCGGGGTGGCGGCCAGGTGAACCACTACGAACCGGCCGTCGCGGCGCTTGCCAAGGTCGTGCAGCGCCCGCGCCGCCAGCTCTTTACCGACGCCGGACTCGCCGAGGATCAGTACGGTCAGCTCAGCGCCGACCAGCCGGGCGAGGGTGCGATAGACCTCCTGCATGGGCGCCGAGCGGCCGATCAGCGGCAGGCGCTCGTCCCGCGCCGCCCGCGCCCGCGCCTGAACAGGCTCAGAGGCGGCGGGCTTGGCCAGAGCGCGCCTGGCGATGGCCAGCATGTCATCCAGATCGAAGGGCTTGGGCAGATATTCGAAAGCGCCGGTCTCGGCCGCGCTAACGGCGGTCAAAAGGGTGTTCTGGGCGCTCATCACGATCACCGGGAGCTTCGGGCGCAGCTTTCTGATCCGCGGCAGAACATCGAAGAAGTTCTCATCCGGCATGATCACGTCGGAGACGACGAGGTCGCCCTCCCCTTCGGACACCCACTTCAGAAGCGTGGCGGCGGCGCCGGTGGCGCGCACCTGGTAGCCGGCGCGCACAAAGGCCTGGCTCAGCACCAGGCGGATCGAGGCGTCGTCGTCAGCGATGAGAATTTTACGCGGAGAGGTCATGGGGCGTGACTCGAAGAGATATCGGAGGGAACCATGGGCAGGAGCACGCGAAAGGTCGTGCGACCCGGTTCGGATTCAAAATCGATCAGGCCGCCCTGCGCAGCCACCAGCTTGGCCACCAGGGTCAGGCCCAGGCCCGCCCCATGGGATTTGGTGGTGACGAACGGGTCGAACAGGCGGTCGCGCAGATCGGGCGGCACGCCGGGGCCGTTATCCTGCACCTTGATCTCAAGCGGCGCAGTGCGAAAGCCCTGGCGAAACGACGTGGAGATGGAGACGTCGCCCCGCCCGTCGCCTCGGCTCTTGGCGGCCTCAGCGGCGTTCTTCACCAGGTTCAGGAAGATCTGGATCAGCTGATCCTCATCCCCCCAGGCGTGGGGCAGCGAGGGGTCGAAGGCTTCGCGGAACACGATGTCCTCTCCCACGCCCGCCTGCATCAGGGCCCCGACACGGTCGAGCACCCGATGGATATTCACCGCCTTGCGCTCAGGCTCCTTCTCATCGGCGAAGGCCTCCACGCGGTCGATCAGTCGGCGAATGCGGTCGGTCTCATCGACGATCAGCTGGGCGAGCGCAGCATCTTCCATGCCGCCTCCGGTGCCCGAACCGAGCAGTTGCGCCGCCCCTCGGATGCCGGCAAGCGGGTTCTTGATCTCGTGGGCCAGGGTGCGGCCCATGCCAGCCACCGAACGTAGGGTGCCTGCCTGACGCTCCAGGCCGGTCACCGCCGGCTTCAGGGTCAAGGTCAACAACACCATGCCGTCGGGTAGGGGCGCGGCGCAGGCCTCAGCTTCGATCAGGGGACTGTCCGGCAAGGCGATCTCGACGGAGCGTTCACGCACTGTCACGCCCTCGCGCCCGGCCCGCGCGACGATGACGGGCAGGAGGCTATCGGACGGCAGGGCGTCGACCAGGCGGCGCCGAGCCACGGCGCCCATGGTGCGACCGAACACGCTTTCCGCAGCCTCGTTGGCGGCGATCAGATGACCATCGCCGCGCAGCACCATGGCCGGTGATGGGTGCAGATCGAAGGCTAGGGCCCGCAGCGTTTCGGTCGAATCGCGATTTGAACTTTTAAATGGGCTCAAGCGAAACTCCTTCCCCTATACCAGCGCACAAATTTTAATCAGCTGCAACGCCCATTTTAGCGGCAAAGATCCATTTCACACCTTCTGTGTCGGGCTGGACAATTATCCCGCCGCGACAGAAAAGGGCGGCCATGGGGTTTATTGCAATTGTTGTCGCCGGGGGGGCCGGGCTTCGGGTCGGCGGATCGACGTCCAAGCAGTGGCGGCTGGTGGGCGGCAAACCTCTGGTGCGTTGGCCGGTGGAAGCCTTGCTGGCGGCCGGCGCGGCGGAGGTGATCGTGGTCGCTCCTGCCGGAGCGCTCGACACCGCCGGGGCTCTCTGCGGGGACCTGCCCAGGGTGCGGATCGTGGCGGGCGGGGCGGAGCGGATCGATTCGGTGCGCGCGGGGCTGAACGCCATCGCCGACGAGACCTGCGAAGCGGTGTTGATCCACGACGCCGCCCGCCCTTTTGTCACGCGCCGCCATGTAGACGCCCTGCTCGCCGCGTTGGAGAGCGCCGATGGCGCCCTGCCCGCCCTGGCGCAGAGCGACACCTTAAAGCGCGTGGATGCGGATATGACCGTAATCGAAACCCCCAGCCGCGCGGGTCTCTGGCGCGCCCAGACCCCCCAGGCTTTCCGCTGGCCCAAGCTGCGCGACGGCTACCTCAGCTGGCCCGAGGGCGAGACCCCCACCGACGACGCCCAGGTGATGGAGCGGGCGGGCGGGCGGATCGTGCTGATCCCCGGCGATCCCATGCTGATGAAGGCGACCTATGCAGAGGATTTCGAGATGATGGAGCGGCTTGCGGGCGGCGCCCGGATCACGCGCACCGGCCAGGGCCTGGATGCCCATCGCTTCGGCCCCGGCGACAGGGTGTGGCTGTGCGGCGTCGAGATCGCCCACGACCACAGCCTGATCGGCCATTCGGACGCCGACGCCGGCCTGCACGCCCTGACCGACGCCATCCTCGGCGCCATCGGCGAAGGCGACATCGGCGACCACTTCCCGCCCACCGATCCCAAATGGCGGGGCGCGGCCTCGGACCTCTTCCTCAAGCACGCCGCCGATCTGGTGGCGGCCAAGGGCGGGCGGATCATCAATGTGGACGTGACCCTGATCTGCGAGCGGCCGAAGATCAAAACCCACCGGGCCGCCATGCGCCAGCGGCTAGCGGAGATCCTGTGCCTGCCGCTCGACCGCGTCAGCGTGAAGGCCACCACCACCGAGGGCATGGGCTTTCCCGGCCGCGAGGAAGGTCTCGCCGCCCAGGCTATCGCCACCGTGGAAACCCCGGCGTAGGCTCTGCCTATGGCGTCGATGTTTCCCCTCGAGATCACCCTTTTGGCGCGCCTCGTTCTGGACGAATGCCGCGAGCGCCACGTGCGCATCGTCACCGCCGAAAGCTGCACCGGCGGCCTCGTGGCCGGCGCCCTGACCGAGATCGCCGGCTCGTCGGACGTGGTGGACCGGGGCTTCGTCACCTATTCCAATCGCGCCAAGGAGGCCATGCTGGGCGTCCCGGGCGACCTGATCGCCGACATGGGAGCGGTGTCCGAACCCGTGGCGCGGATGATGGCTGAGGGGGCGCTGGCGGCGTCTGACGCCCACATCGCCGTCTCCATCACCGGCGTCGCCGGCCCCGGCGGCGGCTCGGCGCTGAAGCCGGTGGGATTGGTGCACTTCGCCACCGCCCGCGCCAATGGGCCGATCCTGCACCGGCGGGAATTGTTCGGTGATATCGGGCGGGAAGATGTGCGGATGGCGGCGGTGCGGGTCGCGCTGGAGATGATCCGCGGGCGGGTGAGTGCTTAGCGGCCAACCACGTCTGGCTTAAGCGGCTGCTGGGGGCGAGGCGCGAAACGTATACCTTGGAGCCTGCGGCCGTTCCAAACGAAGTAAGAAACGCCTCTGCGGCTTGGGTCTTCGTTGATGTCGCCGATCGCGCGGATCAGGCGACTGTTGGTGCGAAATTGAACCCAGCCCGTCGCCTTATCTCGCAGCGCAGGATCAATATTGTCGCCGATAACCGTCGCCATTTCAGGAAGTTGGAAAACATGCCCGCTCAACGCGTCCACTACGACGAAAGCGCTGCAGGACGCCCCACAACCGTATTCGACAAGGGTATAATGGCCTGCGAAGTTTGGCCCTCTCGCCGCGCCGAACCTAATCATGGCCCGATATCGCCGGATGTTTGGATCAACATTAACGTTCGGTGCAGCCGGTCGCCTGATCTTTACTATCGTAGCGGGGAAGTCACTGAATTTTGGAGCATCCTTGGGGATGTCATCGGCGGAAATCGTTTTCTCGTCACAGTTCTCACAGGACGGCGCCGCTTGTGCTGCACCGCTCACGAGCAAGCCTAATGCAAAACAGCCTCGAGCTAACGTTCGCATGACACCCCTGCCTAGCAGCTATGTCAGCTTAGCGAAGAAGACCCCTTCGGCGTCAAGCGGTTGCTGCCGCGCTTCCATATAGCGCTTGAGCCCGTGCCTCAAAGCAGCTGATCAACTTCCCCACCGCCAGATCGAAGTTTGCGCGCAGCATGATGTCCAAGAGCTTGGATTTGAACTCAAAATCGATGTCGAAAATGATTTTTGTTCCAAGGGGATCGGCCTGAAATCTCCACTGGTTCGAGAGGCGCCGGAACGGGCCTGAGATCAGCGACACGTCGATCAGCAAGGCCCCCGCATCCCGCCGCACCCGCGTGGAAAACCGCTCCTTCAGGAAGGAAAACCCCACCGCCGCGTCGGCGTCGAGCACGGTGACGCCCTCCCCGTCCGGCCGCTCGGGACCGGTGCGAAGGGACCGGATCCACGGCACGAACTCAGGGTAGGCGCGCACGTCGCCGACGAGGGCGAACAGTTGCTCCGGCGCATAGGGCAGGATGCGCTCGACGTGATGCTTAGCCATGGCCTAGAGCGGGAGGGCCTCGCGGGCCGCCTTCAGCCGAGCGAAGTCTTCGCCCGCGTGGTGGGAGGAGCGGGTCAGCGGGCTGGCCGACACCATCAGGAAGCCCTTGGCGCGGGCGATGGCCTCATAGCCGGCGAACTCGTCGGGGGTCACGAAGCGGTCCACCGGGGCGTGGCGGCGGGTGGGGGCCAGGTACTGGCCGATGGTCAGGAAATCGACGCCGGCGGAGCGCATGTCATCC
>JAMFTA010000207.1 GCA_026225565.1 Caulobacter sp.
CCGGGGAGGCGCAAGTCGGTATCCTGGAGCGCGGCGAAATGCCGGGCATAGCGTTCGTGGCGGCGCATGGAATCCGGCCCGATATCGCTCCGCACCTGCGTCTTGCGTTCTTCGCGGATCGATTGGGCGTGGGCCTCGGCGAGGCTGAGCAGTAGGATCAGCCGGCGCCGTTGGAACGACGTCGGACGGCAGCCGGCGGGCGGCGCTCCAGCCGGGAGGCCGCGAAGGCGGCGGCGCAGGCGCGAGGCCGCCGCAGAGCGCAGCTCGTAGTGATCATCGTCCGGGATCTTGATAGCCAGCCGCAGACCGGGGGTCGTGTCGCGCAGCCACAGGCGATGACGCCCTTGTGCGTCCGCCAGCACCATGTGGCGTCCATCGGCCAGAAGGCGATCGACGAGGATCGGCTCCAGGGCATTGATGTTTAGTGGTCGCGCGTCCTCAAACTCATCGGGCGCGGCGTCGAGGACGACCGTTGTGGTCGCCAAGCTCGGAGCCCAGATCGCCGGGACTTCGCCTGGGGCAAGGTCGGGGTCGCACGGGAAAGGATAACCCCCAGCGCTGAGCCAACGTCTCCATCTCAGCCCCACCGTCGAGCCCGCCAGCGCCGATGCGCTGTTCCAGCTCGTAATATTCTCGGCAGTATTCCGGATTGCGCCGAAGGAACTCTTGAGCGAAATCGGCATAGTCCAATCCGGCGAAATCCTCGGCTGTGCGAGGCGAGCGCCAATCCTTCACTGTACGCATCGGGGTACTTCCCACCTCATTGCTAAAGCCCCGAGGCTGAGCTTGCGTACCGAGGCCGCTTTCTGAAGACACCAAAGCGCGGGAAGCTGGCGCTTATATGTGAGCGATGCACGCTGAACGGGTGTTTACAAAATCTATTGGGCCAGTGAGCGCCCCTACTACAATCACGGCTCCTTGAGCTGGAGGTAACCCGCCTCGCACATCCACTTCGCCCGGGCGAGGTGGCTGTCGTAGACGCGCTTGGCGCGCCCGGGATCGGCGGCGACGTTGAGGCCGAAGACGATGGCCGCAACCTCCTGCCCGCTCGCGTTTTCCTTCGCCGCTTCAAGGATGCGCAGGTAGGTGACGAAATGCCGTTCGTCATAGTCGCTGACGCGTTCCGTCTGGGGCGGCGTATCCTCAAACTGCGGGATGCTCACATCCGCGTCCTCCTCGTCTGGGCCTCTTGTTTTGGGCCGCCCCTAGCACGGGCGGGCGAGTATAGAATAAATTGCTTGTCACCGATCGCGGATATCCTTGACCATTGGCACGGACAACGCGGCGCCGCTTTTTCATCTATAGCAACGCTTGTCCGCCTGGTGGATGTTCTTTGGTAAAACAGCCCACCAAGAACCGCGTATTATAATGCGTAGCACGATAATACGCGATTGCCTTCTAACCTGCGGATGGACATCCGCAAGCTGTTAGGCGCGAACGTGCGTCGTTATCGCGACGCCGCCGACTTGAGCCAGGAGGCGGTCGCCGAGCGGATGGGCGTGGATCGCGCCTATGTCAGCGCGGTTGAGCGCGGTGCGCAGAACGTCACCCTCCTTTTGCTCTGGGAAATCTCGCAAGCGCTGCGGGTGCGGCCCGCCGACCTGTTGGACGAAAGCATCCTGTCCAAGCCGGACGTTTCCGCCGATCCGTAGCGTCGCAAATGCGCCGATACGCCGATACGACGATACGACGATGTGGCGATCCGGTTTGGCCGGCTCGCCCTCATCGACGAAGGCCGCGCGAGCGGTGTCGCGCGGCCCGCATCCCGGTCAGCCGCCGCCGACGCCCTGACGCCGCGGACGCGACCAGTAGAGGCTGTAGCTGCCGTCTTCGTTTTCGAACAGGCTCGCCGACACGGGCGCGGTAAAGCTGGGATCGTCGAGTTTCACCGACAGGTAGGGGCGGTCGTCGTTGGTCCGCTGGGGCCAGGCCGCGCCGACCTCGCCGCCGCCTTCGCCGGCGAAGAGCCGATGGGAGGGAGATATCTCGTTGGCGCGGCTGCTTTCGCTGACGAACCGAACATAGCGGTTGATGGTGAGCGTGACGATCGTGCCCTCGAAGTCCTCGCCCGTCTTGGTGAAGTCGCCGATGCTCGACATGATGTTTGATCCTTCCTTGCGCTTGCGAAGCCGCGTCCATCGCGGCCTCGATGGCGGTCCGGTTCCGGTGGCGATCGACGCCGCAGCGTTAGCCCGCAGCGTCAGCGAAGGACGGCGGGGGGCGAGTTTCTTGTCTCGCGAGGAATGGCCTGGCGCACCAAGCGCCCGGTCAGGGGAAGAAAGTCGCCACGCGCTGTTGCGGCAAGGCGATAGAGGCGCAGCCGTCCGCCGGTCAGACCCGCCGGGAGAGAGGCCGTTTGGCGCGCGGCGATCAGGGCAAGACGAGGATCACACCATCCGCGCGGTCATAGCCGACGGGCATGGCCGAGGCCGATGTCAGCTTGGCGTCGCCATGGTTTGGTCGGACCTGTCGGCCGCCTGGGTGAAATGTCCCCCCGTCGCCAGCGGCGATCCGGCGAGACGCATCCAGGCCGTCGCGCCGACGACGACCGCACCGACCGAGCCGAGGACATCGCGCCAGACCGCCGAGCTGGAACCGATACCGACGATCCCGTGAACGGCGTGAAAGCCGGCCACGGCGGCCGGAACCGCAAACAGCAGGGCGATGGTCACGCGGATGATGGGCCTGCGCACGGTTGCGAACAGGAGTTGGCCGAGCACGAGCGTGCCAATGCCGGCCGCAAAGCCGATCAGCACAGCGGCCAAGAGACTGGCGCCGGTGGAATGCGCCCAGAAGGCGGCGGACAGGCCGACGAACAAGGGCAAGGCGTAGATGGCGAGGGTGAATAGCAGCCACCACATGAACACGAGGGCTGCGATGGCGAGCAGGATGGCGATAATCACGGCGTCCTCCATGACGAGATTTTCGTCGGACGCGCTCTCCACCACCACCACAGCGCAGAATGTCCGAGCATTATAGCAGACGCCGCCGGGCCCCGAAAAGCCGTTTGCGGCTTTGGCGGCGCCCTGGCGGCGTTGTCGGCCCGGTCAGGCCGCATAGGGATCGTATTCGCGGACGACGGTTTCGACATCGCCGTCGAAATCGCTGCTTTCAGTGACCGCGAAGGTCTGGTCGCCGACCTGATGGACGATGATGCAGACCATCAGGGTCTGGGCGAGATCCCAGGCGTGGTCCTGGGCAGTATCGAGGGGCATGGCGGGGCTCCTTTGGCTGGGCGCGAGGGCCCGGCCCCGCCTGGTGGGCGGAGCCGGGGCTGCGGCGATCAGTTGGGGGAGTTCCAGATGATGACCTTCTTGGAGCGGTCATCGCCGGGGGCCGGAGCCACGTTGCCGTAGATGGTCCCGAACTCGGGGGCCGAGAGCGAAACGGAGACGTATTCCTCGCCGGTGTTCTTCGAGATCCGGTTCCAGCCGGCGCCCAGTTCGAAGCCGTTCTTGCGGCTGATGATGCGGAAATCCGGCTCGCTGTCCTTGGTCTTGCGGTTGTTCGGGAGGACCGCGATCGGCGCGGTGACGTTGAGGGTGGCGAGCGTGCCTTCCAGGCTGCCGTCTTGCTTGACGGTGAGGGTCGCGATGGTGGCCATGATGTATCTCCTTCGGTTGCTCGGGGACCATCCCCGATGGCGCTGTCCGAAGGTCCCGGGGCGCCGTCGTCACCGAAGCGCAGCGTAGGGGAACCCCCCTTGCGGGGTTGACGGCATTAGGCGGCCAAGGGCCGTAGAAGGCGACACAAAGAGGGGTTGGTCTCGAAGCGACCGTTGGAAAACGCCTGGTCCAGGTCGACCTCGTCGCAGCAGGATGGCGCCGGCAGGCAGCGTGGCGCGCGACCGGCCGTTGGACACATCCGCGATCCATCTGGCCGCGACGGGACTGTCCCGCTATCGTCAGACTCAGGTGACGCAGGCGAGCAAGGGTGAGCGATGCAGGAGCATTCGGACGAGTTGATCGAGATGACCCGCACCGATGAGCTGTGGGTCAAGCGCAAGGCCGCATCGACGAGCGCGGATAGTCGCCAGTTGTGACCTTCGCCCAGCTCGTTGAGGCGAGCTATTCGCCGGTCGAGGCCGGCGCGCTCGCAACTTACGCCTTCAACGATCGCGCCCGTGACGCACTCGCGCAGGCCGGCAAGGATCTTCTGGCGGAATACCTTCCCTGGCCGGGCGCCTGCGCCCCGATGAGCGCGCTCTATGCGCGAGCGGTCAAGGCGATGATCGATGACCCTGTTCACGTCGTCGCCGGAACCCTGGACGCCGACGGAGTTCGCGTATTTGGAAAGACGCCACTGGTGAAGGGCCCAACGCCTTATCTACGCAGCGACCTGGATTGGGATGGACATATGTGGGTGATGCTCGGCGATCGGATCGCCGACCTCTCGCTCCTGCGAACCGCCAAGGCCAAGCCCGGCTCCGCCGCGCTGAGACGGTTGGCGGAGCGTGAATTTGGCCCTAGGACGGGCTTGGTGATCTGGTCCATCGCGGACGCGCGCGAGGCGGGGCTGACGTACCGGCCGAGCTACGTTCTGACGGCCGCCGAAATCGACGGCCTCGCCAATGGCGGCCGCGCGACACTGCCGAGAGCCTGACTATGGCGGAGCAGTTCAACGATCTGTTGGAAGCGGTGGGGATCAGGCCCGCCGA
The DNA here is from genome assembly GCA_026225565.1 of Caulobacter sp. GTDB lineage: Bacteria > Pseudomonadota > Alphaproteobacteria > Caulobacterales > Caulobacteraceae > CAIOYC01. The sequence goes on from JAMFTA010000207.1 coordinate 4,658, forward strand.
GGTTTGCATCATCCGCCACCACACGCCGAAGCCTGGCCAAGACTACGCCACCCTGCACGATCTCTGGCTGGGCGATCCGGCCGGCTTCACACGCTATCAGGCTACCCAGAAGGCGGCCCAGCCGATCTTCCGCACGCGCAAGATTTGGGCGGCCTTCGTCTGCCCCGCGCCGGACGAGACCATGTTTATTGGCCTCTTCGACGCGGACCTTTTGGCGACCCGCAAGGCCGATTGGCTGTGTGACTATCGTGGCGACGCGCCCGGCAAAGGCGAACCGGTCGACATCTTCACGACGAAGCCGCGCCGAGAGTTGGCCGCATATGCGGGCGTGCTGCGCGTCGACTGGCCGCCAGAGAACCGTCGCAGTTGGGCGCGAAAAGCAGAGGGCATGACCCTGCCGATCTCGGCCAGCCAGCCCGTAGAGGCCGCGGAGCCCTTGGTCGGTGACGCGCTGGTCGTAGCTTTAGCGGGCCTCGGCTTTCGCGCAACCGCCACGACGAAGAAGCTGGTCCAGCTGCGCCGCGGCGCCCTCATCGTCTATGTGAAGCGGGAAACAGAGACGCGGCCGCTCGTGCTACATCCGCATTTTCTGGATTTCGCCGACAGCCTGCGGGCGCTGGGCGGCGTCGAAGTGCCCGATCCGGCGCGGACCTACGTCAACAGCAACCTCCGGCAGTTTCCGGCCTATCTCGCCGACCATCGCCGAACTGAGGGCCGGCACGGCTTTGCGGTCGGGGTTAAGGCCAACCGCCTGGGCGCGCTGGTCGCCTTGCTCGAGATGGGCGCAACTATCGAGACACCCGATGGTGCGGTCCGGGTGGTTGCGCCGGAAGATGATCCGCTGACCGAGCGGGAGCGGCTCGCGGCCGCCCGGGTCGGACAAGGCGCCTTTCGCGATGCGCTGCTGATATATTGGAATGGCGCCTGTCCGGTCGTAGGCGTCGACCATACTGCCTTGCTGCGAGCGTCGCACATCAAGGCTTGGAGCGCGTCAACCAATAAGGAGCGGCGAGATCCCTACAATGGCATCCTGCTTTGCTCCCACATAGACGCTCTGTTCGATCGCCATCTCATCACCTTCGAGGACGATGGCCGCATGCGGATTTCGTCGGCGATTACGGCGCAGAACCGGGAACGGCTGGGCCTGCTCGATGATGTGCGGATCGAGAGCCTCGATCCGCGTCACGCGCCCTATCTCGCGCATCATCGCCGCCAGTTTCAGCCGTAAGGCGGGCCGCCGCGGCTATCGCGGCCGCTCCTCCGCGGCGCCGCCCCGCCCTCGGAAGTCCCAGCGATGGATACCCATCGCCTTGGCCTTGTCGTGGAAATTGTCCTGGATGCCGCCGCCCGGGAAGATGATCGCGCCCTTCGGCATCTGGGCCAGCACCGTGTCGTTGCGCTTGAACGGCGCCGAGGCCGTCGTGTGGCGTTTGAAGTCCGGCGCGAACGGAACCTGCGGAACCTTGCGATCCGTGGCCCAGGCGGCCGCGATGGCCTCCGCGCCCAACTCCGCTCCGCCGTGCAGGAGGACCATCTTGGGATATTTGGCGAGGGTTGCGTCCAGCACCTGCCAGATCAGGGTGTGGTCGTTGAAGGTCTTGCCGCCGGAGAAGGCGATCCGATCGCCGGGCGGGACCAGGACCTGATTGTCGGCCCAGCGGCGGGCGTTGATGAAATCCCGGCTGGCGACCACGGCTGAGGTCAGGGCCTTGCGGTTGACCTACGATCCGCTGCGCGGCGTCCAGGCCTTGCCGGCGTGCAGGACGAATTGGTCGGCGGCGGTGTCGCGGAAGAACTCCATCGCGTCGCGGCGTTCGACCATGGAGATTCCCTCGGCCAGGGTCCGCTCCAGTTCGACCGACTTCACCTCCGATCCGTCCTGTTCGCGCTGGAGGCGCTTTTGGGCCTGTTCGTTGCTGTCCAACTCGCGCTCTACCCGCTCGCCGGCCCGATGGAAGACGTTGACGACCGACCAGAGCAGGTTTTCGAGGTCCGGCTCGAGGCGGGTGTCGGTCAGGGTGGAGACCATGGCGTCGAAGATGTCGGCGATCGCGCCGCCCGCCACGCGGGCGTCTGGCAGCGGCCGCCCATCGGGCTCGTCGGAGAAGGGCCGGTAGCCGTATAGGGCCATCTCCTGCATCAGATAGGCGGTGGGGGATTCCTCGTGGTCGGGTTCGGCGTCGGTGAGAGCGTGGTCGGTGGTCATGGGAGAGCCCTTTCGGTGCGGCCGCGCCTCTCGCGGCCTTCGCGGCGACGAAAGGCGGCGGGCGGACCGGACCCGCACCCACCCGGGGCCCTGGCGCGCGCAGCGCGACGGGGCGGGCTTTAAGGGCCGGAGCGTGAGCGGAGGATGGCGGGCGGCGGCTATTTTGCTTCGCGATGCAAAGCGGCCGGCTTCGGCCGCGGCGGAAAGTAGCCGCCGCCCGCCATTGCGGGCCTGGGCCGCCTGCCGTTCTGTCGCCCTCTAAAGAAGGCCGTGGACGCGGTCTCTCCCGGAAGCTGGCCCCTGGCCACGGACGCACGCGCGCCGACCCGCCGCCCGCGAAACGTCCCACCTTCCGGCTCGATGCGCGCGGAACTGGGGCTCGCCGGCCGTTCAGCGCGCGCAGGTCGATGGCGTGCGCGCCATGGCGCGTCAGTAGATCGGCGGATAGAAGCCCTCACGACCCGAACAGCACCCGGAGACGACGAAGCACATGGACCAGGACGAGTTCGAGAGGGAGCTGGCGGATCTGCTACATCGTGCCGGAAAGGGTGAGAGCGATCTGACGGTCGTGCTGCTGCCACGGTCTCCAGCGGAAGCGATGGGCGATCTGTTGAGGCGCCTGAAAGACGTGTGGGGAATTCCGCAGGAGGCGAACATCACGACGATCAACGTCGATGGCCAAGACCATATCGCAACCGGCGTCGAACGGGACCTCTAGCGCCCGTCGCGAATCAGGCTGATAGGGCTGGGAGCAGCGAGGCCAAAAGGCCAACGTCGCCGGGTGCAAGCTGAGGCCTCAGATGGGCGATCAGGCGATGCAGCCCAAGCTTGCGCAGGTCCGCGTTGAAGTCGTCTAGCATCGGCGAGAGCGCGATCAACTCGATGCCCGCCGCGCTCGCCCGCTCGGTCAGGAGCGCCACGGCCGCGTCCCCGGCCGGGTCGTTATCGCGCGCGACATAGAGCCGGCGCAGCACGCCTGGGAACAGGAGGGCCGCGAGGTGGGCCGAGGACAGGCCCGCGATCGCCGGCATGGTCGGCATGGCGCGCCGCAGCGACAGCATGGTCTCTAGGCCTTCACCGGCTGACATGACAGGGCCCGCCGGGCCGAACCGAACGCCATGGCCCAGCAGATGACCCATGGCGCGCCTGGGATAGGCGACGGGCGCCTTGTCGATCGTCCCCGCATCCAGCCAGGTGCGATGAACGCCGGTGACCGCGCCAGTAAGGTCGGTAACGGCGGCGATCATCGCCGGCCAGGCCGGCTTGGTCTCAGGGCCGTCGTCCTCGGACGGGCGATAGTAACAATGCGGATGGAAGCGCAGGGCGTCGTATTGGCGCAAATCCGCAAGAGCGCGTTTACGGAGATACGCCTCTACGACGCTGCTGGTGATCGGCCGCGAGGCGGCGAACAACCTGCGCGCTGCCTCCGGCGTGCCCCTGGGCGCCTTAGGTTCGCGTCGGCGGCCCCAATCTTCCGGCGGAGGCGGTTCGGGCGGCAGGCTGAGGAAGCGGCGGGCCTCGTCCAGGGTCTCGCGCATCGAGCGCGTGGCGCGGGTGATGGCGATGACGTCGAGCAGGTCGCCATGCTCGCCGGTGGCGGCGTCGGTCCATTTGCCGGCCGCGCCGCGCCCGTCGGGGGAGTCGGACAGCCGCACATAGAGGCTGGCGCCGGGGGTGTTGGCGGTGTCGCCCACCAGCCAGTAGCGACCTTCGCGGCGTCCTTTCGACAGGTAGTGGCGGCACACCGTCTCGGCCTGCTCGGCGAGACGGCGCGCAAGCTCGGTCGCTGGCTTTTCCATGGGGTCGCTCCTTCAGGCGGCCTTGGCCGCGTGACGCTCGACCACCCGCTGGAGCGGGTAACGCTCCATCAGCCGTGCGAGCACGCCCGCGCCGGCGACCCCCGTCGGCACGAATAGCCGGAGCTTCCACGAGACGATCTCGGAGATCAAGCCGAACGCCTTCAGGCGCTCCACTGCCAGGTCGCTGAACCCGGTCAGCTCGATGCGGTCCACGCTCATGGCCTTGGCCCGCGCCAAGGTCTGGCCTTCGGCGATCTGCAGCGCGACCGCGCCCGACAATAGCATCGGCCAGGCCTGGTCAGGGCTGAGCGTCGGCTTGTCCACGTCGAGCGTCGCCGCCACCCAGGCCGGCGAAACCCGGCGGCCGACGATCCGCTCGCCGGTGTCGGTCTGCAGCCGATAGACCCGCGTGGAATGGTCGGGCAGCCGCTTCCAGATCGGCAGCAACAGCCCGCAGACCACGTGCATCACGCTGGTCTCGAATTGCGGGATCGTCGCCAGCTCCGCTTCCCAGGCCTCGGCGAATCCCGTCTCGTCGACGTCCTCCCAACGGGTTTGCGCCATCGCCTCGAGCGGCATGGTGGGATCGCTCATCGGGCGGATCAGCCGGATGCGCCGCTCCACGCCGCCGTCGTCGAGCATCACGCTGCGCGAAGGAATCTGCACGGCCGCATGGCCGGACGCGGCGTTGATCAACAGCCGCCCGTCCCGCCGTCTGGCACGATCCAGCGCCTCGACGAGTTGGACCGGCTGGTTGCGGTCCTTGCGCGCGATGGTCAACAGCGCGGTCTCGGCGCCCGTGCCCGGATGGACGTAGATGGTGCGGCGATCGGTGACGATGAAGCTCTCGGCCCTGAGCGTCTCCAGCCCGACCTCATAGGTCCCCGAGGCCATTGCCCCTTCGATCCGTCGCAGCAGCAGGTCCTCGAAGGCGGAGAACAGCACGTTCTGCAGGTCGATGGTCAGCGCCAGCATCCGGTTGAGGAAGGTGGTGATCGGCGGCAGCTCGTCCCTGAGCCCGCCGCCGGCCTGGTCGGTCAGCGACAGGCCGGTCGCTTGCTCGAACGCGAGCAGCGGACAGCCCGCGATCTTGCCGGCGTACAGAAGCCGGAAGAGCTGGCGCAGCGCGTCGTAGCCGTAGTGGGATTCCAGATTGTCCTCGGGCCGGAACATGTTCTGGCCGCCGGTCTGGCGCTGGCCGCGCGTAATCGCACCGAGCGAATCCAGCCGCCGCGCGATGGTCGAGATGAAGCGCTTCTGGGCCTTCACGTCGGTGGTCACCAGCCGGTAGACCGGCGTCAGCGCCTGGTTGGTCCGATTGGTGCGGCCGAATCCCTGGACGGCGGCGTCGGCCCTGAAGCCGGCCTCATGCAGGTAGTGGAAACGCCGCCGCTGGTTCCGGCAACCGAGGTCGGAGTGGTAGGACCGGCCGGTGCCACCCGCCGCCGAGAAGATCAAGGCGAGCTTGACGCCATCCATGAAGGCCTGGGCCTCGGTGAGATTGGCCGACGCGGGACGGTTCTCGACGCAGAAGCGAACAGACCCATCGGCGCTGCGCCGGGGAACGATTCGGCGCGAGCGGCCGGTCACCTCGGCGATCAGCTCGGGTCCGAAGTGATGGACGATCTGGTCGAGCGCGCCTGGCACGGGCGGCAAGGCCGCCAGATGTTCGATCATCCGCTGGCGCCGTTCGAGCGCGTCACGGCATTCGACCGGCTGGCCATCGCGATAGACCGGCCGTGAATGGAGATTGCCTTCGCCATCGGTGAAGGGCTCGTAGAGCTGCACAGGGAAGCTGTGGGCGAGGTAGTCCAGAACGTACTCGCGCGGCGTGATGTCCACCGAGACGTCGTCCCACTCGTCGGTCGGGATCTCCGAGAGGCGGCGTTCCTGCAAGGCCTCGCCCGTCGAGACCAACTGGATGACGGGGCTGTGCCCAGCCGCCAGGTCGCGTTCCATGCTGGCGATCAGCGTGGGCGTCTGCATCGCGGTGATCAGGTGGCTGAAGAAGCGCTGCTTGGCCCCCTCGAAGGCCGATCGGGCCGCCGACTTGGCCTGGGCGTTCAGCGTGCCGCTATCGCCAGTGACGTTGGCGGCCTGCAGGGCCGCGGTGAGGTTATTGTGGATGACCTGGAAGGCCCCGGCGTAGGCGTCATAGATGCGGGTCTGCTCGGCCGTTAGCTGGTGCTCGAGCACCTCATATTCCACGCCGTCGAACGACAGCGACCGCGACGCATAGAGGCCAAGCGCCTTCATATCGCGCGCCACCACCTCCATCGCTGCGACGCCGCCATCCTCGATCGCGGCGACGAACTCGGATCGCGTGGCGAAGGGGAAGTCCTCGCCGCTCCATAGGCCAAGCCGCTCGGCGTAGGCGAGGTTCTGCACCATGGTCGCGCCGGTGGCCGACACATAGACGACACGCGCCTTGGGCAGGGCATGCTGCAGCCGAAGGCCAGCGCGGCCCTGCTGCGAGGCCTGGGTGTCGCCGCGCTCACCTTTGCCGCCGACGGCGTTGGCCATCGCGTGCGCCTCGTCGAACACGATGACGCCGTCGAAGTCGGGGCCAAGGAATTCGACGATCTGCTGGACGCGGCTGGCCTTCTCGCCGCGCTCCTGCGACCGCAGCGTGGCGTAGGTGGTGAACAGCACCCCCTCGCTGAGCTTGATCGCCGCGCCCTGGCGAAAGCGGGCCAGCGGAGTGACCAGCAGGCGCTCCTGGCCCAGCGCGGTCCAATCGCGCTGAGCGTCTTCCAGAAGCTTGTCCGAGAGCGAGACCCATACCGCCCGGCGCCGGCCCTGGAGCCAGTTGTCGAGGATGATGCCGGCGACCTCACGGCCCTTGCCCGCGCCCGTGCCGTCGCCCAAGAACCAGCCGCGACGAAAGCGAACGGCGCCCTGCGCGTCCTCGGCCGCCGCGGTCAGGACGTCATACGTGGCGTCCAGCGTCCAGGCGCCGGACAGGAAGCCGGCGTGGGCCTCGCCCGCGTAGATGATCGATTCGAGCTGGGCTTCTGAGAGGACGCCGCCCGTGATCAGGCGAGCTGGGAGACGCGGCCGGTAGGACGGTTTGGGGGGCGCCACCGAGGCCATCGCCGCCGACTGGACCAGGGGCGTGGGATGTGGCTGGGCGCCCGGGATGCGGATCGATTGGAGCTGGAAGGGCTCATAGATCGCGTCGGTCAACCGCTCGCCCTGGGCCGGGGTCCAGTCAACTACCTCATAGGCCAGCTCTACCCCATCATCGGCGGGCGGCGCGGAGATCGGCCTGGCTTGGGCCACGGGCCGGGCCGCGGCCCTGGTCGGTCCGCCGTGAAAGGCGGGAAGCGCGAGTGCGGCGCCCACGGACGGCGGCGCCGGTCCGCGTGGCGGGACCTGATCCAGCACCCAGCTGAGCAGGGTGGCGGTGTCGGCGGCGGTCCCCGGGGAGGTCGGAAAGGACGTCGGATCATCGGCCGGGGTGCGGTCGATGACCGTCAGCCGGGTCGGGATGGTCGTGCCGTGCTTCGCGTAGACCTTGCCGTCGATCGCGGCGGAGAAGACGACGCGCCCGCGCTCTTGCAGCTTGGCGAAGGCCTCGGCCCAGGCCGGTGCATAGGGCGAGCAGCCCGCGCCGGTGATCGCCACCAGCCGGCCGCCGGGACGCAGCCGCGCGAGGGCTGAACCGATGTGGCGAAGCGCGGCGTCCTTCATCGCCGGCTCGACGTGGACGACGGCCGAAAAAGGCGGGTTCATCATCACCACGTCCGGGAGGATGGCCGGATCCAGATGGTCGTGGATCTGGGCGGCGTCGTAGCGGGTGACGCCGATGTCGGGGAACAGCCGCGCGAGCAGCTCGGCGCGCACCTCGGCCAGCTCGTTGAGCGCGAGGCGCCCGCCGGCCGCCTCGGCCTGGACGGCGAGCAGCCCCGTGCCGGCCGAGGGCTCCATCACCAGCTCGCCCGGGCGGACCCCGGCGGCGCAGACAGCGACGAAGGCCAGGCCCGCGGGGGTCGAGAACTGCTGGAGCGCCTGGCCGCTCTCTGATCGGCGCGTATGGGTGGGCAGGAGGGCGGCGACCGCCTCGATCATCGACAGTCGATTTTGCGGAGATGTGGCTTTACGGACCATCGCCGATCCGTATTTGCGGAGAAACTGCACCTGCGCCGCCTCGCAGGCGTCGTAGGCGGACTTCCAGTCCCAGGCACCCTCGGCGTCGGAGGCGCCGAAGGCGGTCTCCATCGCAGTGCGCAGCAGGTGCGTGTCGATCGTTCGGCCCCGTTCGAGGTCCGGAAGGAGCATGCGGGCAGCGTCAATCAGGGCCTGGGGGGTGGTGGGAAAGGCGGTCGCGACGGTCAGTGGCGGGATCGGAACAGGCGGGGCGGTGGTTTCATTGGACATTGTCCATCTCCTGAGAATGCGAAAGCCCGGCGCGCTGGCCGGGCTCGTTGTCGGTACGGGAATGGAGGCGGGACGGCCGAAGCCGCCCCGCCCAGGTTGGCGCGCCTACTCGGCGGCGATGCCGTAAGCCGAGGTCTTCGCCTCTTCGTCGGCCGGCTCTTCGGCCTGCGCTTCGTCGTCACCGCCGAGGAAGGCCGGCAACGCTTCGGCGCCCTCGGTTCCTGCCGGGTCCACGATGACCGGATCGTCCGCCTCGATGACCGGGTTGCGCAGCGGCTCGGGCAGCCAGGTGGCGTCGGCCAGGAGCCGCTCCGCCTCGCGAGCCATGTCGGCCTTTTTCAGGTGGTCGATCAGGCCGGCGGTCTGGGCGTCCTTGGCCTCGGTCACGGCCTGCAGGATGCGGGGCTTGGTGACGCGCCCCAGGTAGTTATCGACGGTCGGAGACCAGCCGGCGGCCACCATGTCGAGCCCGACCGCGCGCGCCAGGACGTGGCTGTGCTCGATCCGCCGCGCGACGCCGTGTGCCGAGATGGGCCCGTTGTCGTACTTGGGCGCGGCCTCCCAGAGCGCATTGACGCAATAGGCCGCGCAGTGGGCGAAAAGGGCCGCCTGCTCGTTCCCGTCGAGCTCCTGGAGCGCCTTCCAGAGGTCCTTGTCGGACTTGGGCAGGCGCGCCTTCCAGTTGGCGTTGCGCTCAGCGATCGACCGCGCCGAGGCGCTGTCCTTCATCCCCGGCGCCTGGAAGCCGAAGCTCACCGGGTTCAGCGACAGGCCAAGGCAGGTCTCCGTCCGCATATGGTAGAAGACCGAGAGCGCCAGAGCGTGGAGCACCGCGGCGAAGGCGACCGAGGGGGTTTGGGCGAAGGCGTCCTGCAGCGCGAGGGTGCGCTGGGCGGTCAGCTCCGAGACCAGCCGATCGGGAAGCGGACGAATGACGTCCTCGTCCTCTTCATCCGGCTCGGCCACCGGGGCGCCGCGACCGATCTCGGTCACGCCCCGCTGAACCTGGGGCTCAGGCTGGCGAGGACCGACGAACGCGGCGCCGGTCTCGCCGTCCTCGCCGTCGACGTCCTCCGCCTCCGGCTCCTCCTCGGGCTCGTCTTCCGGGCGCACCCACCCGCGCTCTATATAGAGTGTGCCGTCGGGCTCCAGGCTGACGAAGGCGCCGGCCCGCGCCACCTCCTCGGGATCGAACACGATCGGGCGCTCCATGATCGCGTCCAATTCTTCCTCGATGGCGGTGAGCCTGGCGCGGGCCGCCTCGGGAAGCTCATCGGCGCTTTCATATTCCGCCTGCAGCGCGTCGGCCTCGGCCTTCAGGGCGTCGACCTGCGCCTGTTCGGCCTCGGTGAGGGGCGCTTTGGCGCCGTCGATCTCGCGCAATGTGTCGAGATAGCCGTAAGGAAGGTCGGTCGCGACGGCGACCCACTTCCAACCCTCTGCGCCAATGCGCCCGCCCTCAAGGTGGAGTTTCTCGCTGGTCAGCTTGTCGAGCAGCGCTGCGTCCTGCAGCCAGCCGCCATCGTCCGGCTCGAACAGATCGCGCAACACCCCGCCCCCGGCCGCGACATAGGCGTCGACGCCGACGAACAGCGCGCGCCGGTCCGACGCCCGCACCGTGTTCTCGGTCAGGCGCTGGCGGATGAAGGCCGGCGAACGGTTGAAGCTGTGAGCCAGCATCTCCCACACGCGCTCCTGCCGCTCATGGTCGTCGCTCACGCTGAACGCAATGAGTTGGTCGAGCGACATGCCCTCCTCTGCATAGATCTCGTGCAGCGTCGGGGAGACCGAGGCGAGACGCAGCCGCTGCTTGACCACGGCCGCGGTGGTGCGGAAGCGCACAGCGATCTCCTCGATGGCGCCGCCCTGTTCGACCAGCAGGTGCATTGCGCGAAATTCGTCGAGGGGATGGAGGGCTTCGCGGTGGGTGTTCTCGGCGAGCGAGTCCTCCTCGGCCGAGATCGGATCATTAGCCGCCTTGACGATGCAAGGCACGGGTCCGTCCTTGGCGAAGCGCTTCTGCTTCACCAGCAGCTCCAGCGCGCGGTAGCGACGCCCGCCGGCCGGCGCTTCGAACAGGCCAGTCTCCTGGCCTTCGCCGTCCAGCATGGGGCGCACGTTAAGGCCCTGCAGCAGGGTGCGGCGTGCGATGTCCTCGGCCAGCCCGGGGATCGAGACGCCGGCCTTGACCTTGCGGACATTGGCCTGGGACAGCACGATCTTGTCGAACGGGATGTCCCGCGACGGGCTGAGGACGAGTTTCGGGGCAGCTTTCGTCATGTCGGTTCTCCACGACGGGCGGCTGGGAGACTCTCTCCCAACCTCCAACCCGTCGCGAAGCCCCAGGCCCCTCTCTCACTCTTTCGGCCCGCCGCCTGGCCATGCGGCGGGCGAATGCGCGCAAGCGCATCTCCACACCTCCCGCCGCTGGGCGGCTTGCCGAAGCAGCCGCTCGGTGAGGACAATGGAACCGGCGAGCCGCGCGGCCTCCGCGTAGACCGACAACGGGAATTGGCCTTCGAACAGGATATCCCGCTCGATGCCAAGGCCGAAGGGCAGGCGGACCGAGGTGATCTCGGACAGGCTGAAGCTGCCCAGCTCCGGACAGCCGAAGCCCAGGTCGGCTAGGCCGAACAGGGTGTCGCCATCCTCGTCCAGCTCGCTGGCGAGCCAGGTCGCGGCGCCCACCGGGTTGAACAGCTTGACGACGGGGGCGTAGTCCACCTCGGGCTTCAGGCCGTTGGCGAGGAGCCGCGCGTGGATGTCAGGGGTGAGCAGGATCATGCCGCTCTCCGTTCGATCGCGGTGTCGGCGTCATCGTCGGCGCTGGCGTCGCGTTCGCCCCTGAAGGCCAAGAGGAAGTCGGCCGCCTTGGAGGCGGCGCTGGCGGCGCGGACAATGGCGCGGTTGTCCTCGCGGATGATCGCCAGCCAAGAGCCGAGGTAGTCCGCGTGCCGGACCGTTGGGGTGATGCCGAGCGAGGCGCAGACGAACGCCCCCGCCATTTCAGCGATCAATTCTTCCTTCCCGTAGTTGAGCGAACCGAACGCGCCGGTCTGATCGCGGTCCAGACGCGAGCGGTGACCACTCCAGTGGCCGAGCTCGTGCCAGGCCGTCCGGTGCCAGTTGATCGGATCGAAGTAGGCGTCCGGGCGGGGGACCTGAACATAGTCGAGACCCGGGGCGTAGAAGGCCTGATCTCCGCCGATACGGAAATCCGCCTTTGTGGCCGCGATCAGCGCCTCGGCCTCGGGCTGGATCAAGCCCTCGGGGATCGGCGTCGGCGGGAGAGCAACATCGGCGGGCAGGCCCTCGCACTGGTCGGTTGAGAACACCGTGAAACGCTTGAGGAAGGGGATAGAGTCGGCCTTGCGGCCCTCCGCCTCGGCGCGCCGGCGCTCCTGATCGGGCGTGAAGCGGTGCGCGTAGACGACGGTGGTCCCGTGCTCGCCCTTCTTCACATTGCCGCCGAGGCCGAGCGCCTGGCGGAAGGTCAGGAACGCATTGGTGGTGAAGCCGTGGGTGATAACGGCGTCCCATAGGATGACGATGTTGATCCCCGAATAGCGGTGCCGACTGGCGGCGTTGTGGGGCATGTCGAGCGGCGCCTTGGCGGCCGCCCAGGGCTGGACCCAGGGCACGCGCCCCGCCTCCAGCTCGGCGATGACCTTGTCGGTGATCTCCTGATAGAGGGAGGTTCGATCGCCGCCTGGCCGGCTGGCGCCGGAGCGGCTGGGGGTGGAATGGGCCATCGCTGGGTCTCCGAAGGCGGGCCGGCCGCGAGACTCTCTCGTGGCGCCTCAACCCGTCACGGCCAGACCGGCCTTCCTCTTGCTCTCGGGGCGTTGCGGGGTGTCCCCGCTAGAAGGGGTACGGCCAGACCGAAGGGCAGGCCGTCAGGGGAAGGCTTTCCCCTCCGCCTTCCGGCCTGCCTTCCCACCCGACGCGGCGCGCCACGGATCGCAATTGTGGCCTCGAACCGAGAATCCGACTCCACACTCCGCAAATGTTCTGTTTATGTTCTCGCATGGAGGCCGCCATGGAACACCGCAGAGCCTGCCCGTGTGAGCCCAAGGTCCTAGGGGACATCCTACCCGCGCCGGGGGTGATGCTGGCCCGCTGCGAGGCCCCCGCCTGCGGCGCCGTCACCGCGCTCGACATTGATGCGGATCTACACGGCTACCTCAGCCGGGCTTCGGTTAGTCGCCTGGAAGACCAGCTTCGCTGCTCCTGCGGCGGCCGGCGGGGGCGGTTCGAGACCTGGCCGGCGGACCTGCCCTTGCCGTCGTCGCGGGGACGTCTTTATCTCTTCCTGATCTAGCGGCGGTTTGAACCGACATGCCCGAGACGCGGACAGCCAAACTCGAACGCCTGACGATACCGGACGGCAAGGGCGGAACCTGCACCGCCCGGTTCTTCATTCGGCCGGGCAGCCGCAACCGGCCATGGGCCTGGTTCGATCCAGAGCAGATTCCGCCGTTCGAGGAGGAGACCGGCTGGTTCGAGATGGAACGCATCAAAGGCGGGTGGAAGGTTCTGCGCCAAGTCCCTCGTCCCGGTTGGGGGCGCTAAGCCGGGTAAGGCAAAAGGCGGTAGATAGTCCGGAGACGCGCCGAAACTGTGTGGTTGACTTAATCGATCTCCGGAACAAAATAAGAACGTATATCGAATCGGAGAGTTCGTCGCCTCGCCTGGCGCCAACGATTGGATTCGCCGGTCGGATGCCACAGGATCGTGGCGCCCGCCCTGGAGTCGCGTTAAGGACTCATTGACGGCGTGAACCAGCCGTTAAGCGGCGCGCTTGTCTTATGCGCTGGGCTGGGCGTTGCCCCTCTCGATGGCGGAAAGGAGGGAGATCGATGTCAGCAAAGCAGATCGTCGCCCTTCTGAATTCGCATATCGATGGTGACGATGAGCAGTTCTTCTCCATCGCCCTGCAGGTGGCTGCCGACGAGGCGCGCGCCGGCCGTGCTAACGAAGCCGAGCGGCTGAAGCGCCTCGTTCAAAAGGCGCGAGACCAGCGTCGACAACCCGGCCACGGCGGACGTGCGCCGATCCCGCTCGCGCGTCCGCGGGGTGAACTACAGGGGTTGGTGGACAGCACCTATCCGAAGGTAACGCTCGACAGCATGGTCCTATCGGGGGACGTACGCCTGCGGCTTGATCGCCTAGTGCGCGAACAGCGCGAACGGGCGACGTTGCGCGACCACGGCCAAGCGCCAGCGACCCATTTGCTCTTGGTCGGTCCGCCCGGGACAGGCAAGACGATGACCGCCTCCGCTCTGGCCGGAGAGCTGCGCTTGCCGCTCTTCACCGTGCGACTCGAATCGCTGTTCAGCCGATTCTTCGGCGAGACGGCCGGCAAGCTTCGGTTGTTGTTCGATCAGGTCGCGCAAGTGCGGGGCGTCTATTTGCTCGATGAGTTCGACGCCATCGGCCAACGTCGCGCCGAATCCAATGATGTCGGCGAGATCCGTCGGGTGCTTAACTCCGTCCTGTCGTTCATGGAGGAGCCCAACGCCACCGATAGTCCGGTCGTCGCCGCCACAAACCATGTCGAGATTCTCGACAGTGCGCTGGCCCGGCGATTCGATGAGGTGATTGCCTACGAGCTTCCGGATTCTACGGGCGCACGCGAAGTCGTCCAAAGGCGGCTGGGCAAGTTCAAGGTCGCGGTCAAGATTTGGGACGCAGTGTCCGGACATGCCGAAGGCCTGAGCCAGGGGGAATTGACCCGGGCGGCCGATACCGTCGTGAAGAACGCCATCCTGGAAGCAGCGAGCAAAATCTCCGCCGAGGCTTTGGACACGGCGCTTCGCGACCGCCAGACCTTCCGACAAAGGTTCCGTCGCTCGACTTGAGCGTAAGCTCCGCCGATGATTACCGCCCTTTGACCGATTCGCTCTGCGGGGGCAAATGGCGGAACCCGCCGACTTCGACGAACGCAACCGACGGCACGTCGCGATAGATGCGTGGCGGGAGCCCGCACGGTATGAGTTCCCCGCTCGCGATCAGCAACGCAAGCCTCTCCGGGACGATTACGCCGCTCACGCCCAGAGCCTGCTCGATCAACTCGCAGCGGCGTTGCCCCCGCCCCCGCCCCGTGACGCCGATCCGCGCATCCCGGTTCAAGGCCTGGCGCCTGGGGCCTTGATCGCCCTCACCACCATGGAGCCGCCCGAGGGATCGCGCACCAAGGCGGTGAAAGTGCCTGCCGCTCTGGAGTTTCCGGTTCAGGACATTGTCGTCCTCCGATCGGCCCGGAATGAGGATCGCACGGAGGAAGCGGTGCTCTTCGTCCCGGACGCCGCCCAAGCGTTCTTGCGTGGTCGCATTTCGGCCTATGGGCGCGGCGACCTGGGCAATGCGCGCCGGCCGGACGTTGAACGCTTTGAAGTGATCCAAACGGTCCAAGCCGCAGCAGCCGAGACGTTGTTTAGCGGCGCTGTCGATTTCGGAGGACCGGCGGCGTGGTGGGAGCTTTGGATTCGCGAGCCCGTCGCGGGTGCCGTCGCGAACGCTGCTCGTGCGCGTGGTTTCGACGTACATGGCGAACAACTGCAGTTCCCGGATACGACGGTGGTGCTGGTTCACGCCCGGCCTACAGAGTTGCTGGTCTTTGCGGCCCAGACCCCCGGAGCGATCGCCGAAATTCGACGCGCGACCGGCACCATCCGGCCGTTCCTTGAGCGCGGCGATCAAGGTGTCGGCCAAGCCGACTTTGTGGCCGAGCTTGCCGGCCGCGTCACCGGTCCGCCCGGCGCCTCACCCATCGTCAGCGTCTTGGACACGGGGGTCGCGGCTGGTCACCCGCTGATCGCACCGGGCCTGGCCGGCGCCCTGGCCTACGATGAAGCCTGGGGCGCGCACGATCACGAGCCGTCTGGCGGGCACGGCACAGGGCTGGTCGGGCTCGTCCTTTACGGCGACCTCGACATCCTGATGAACGACCAGCGCCAAGTAGTACTCACCCACACCGTGGTCTCGATGAAGCTGCTGCCGCCGCCAGGACAGCCAGCCGCCGCGCCTATCCACTACGGCATCATCACGCAAGGTGCCGTGGCCCAGGTCGAGATCAACCACGGCGCAGCTACCCAAACTTTCTGCCTGGCGGCGTCGACCGACGAATTCTCCCCGGCTCGCCCATCAAGCTGGAGCGGCGCGCTGGACCAGATCGCCTCCGGTGCGTCCGTCGGCGATGCTGGGAATCCGCCACGGACCGCGCTTCGCCGCCCCAAGCGTCTGCTGCTGGTCGCCGCCGGCAATGTGAATGGCGGTATGCGCGCGGCGGTGACCGCGCCACAGCCCATCGAAGACCCCGCGCAGAGCTGGAATGCACTGACCATCGGTGGCTACACGGCCAAGGAGACAGTCGCGCCAGAAGATGCGCCCATGACGCCCCTGGCGAAGGCCAATGAACTGAGCCCCTTCAGCCGCAGCTCCGAGATGCTGCCGGATGATCTTACGCCGATCAAACCGGAGGTCCTGTTCGAAGCCGGCAACATGCTGGTCGACGCAGCGGATTTCTGCGCGTGGAACCCATCTGTGGCGTTGCTCACGGCCGGCAATGACGTGCAGGCCGAGCCGCTCACGCCGATCTGGGCGACGAGCGCGGCCACGGGCATGGCCGGAAACTTTGTCGGCCGGCTGGAGGCGGCCCTCCCTGGCCTCTGGCCTGAGACATATCGCGCCCTCACTGTGCAATCCGCCGAGTGGACCTCTCCGATCCGGGGCTTGCTGATCGGGCGGGGCGATCACTGGAAGACTGGCAAGGCGGCTACCAAGGCGGCCAAGCAACGCATCTTGCGGCAAGTCGGCTACGGCGTCCCGGACCTCGGTCGCGCGCTCGCGTCTGCCCAAAACGCCGTGACTCTGACAGCTCAGGCGGAGATCCAGCCCTTTGCTCAAGCGCAGGACCGGCGTTCTGCGGTCTACAACGAGATGCATTTTTACGAGTTGCCTTGGCCGCGTCAGGCGCTGGAGCAACTCGAAAACGAGGTCGTCACGATGAAGGTGACGCTATCCTACTTTATCGAACCCAACCTGACCGGCCGGGCCGCGACGCGGCCAGACACCTATCGATCCTTTGGCTTACGCTTCGCGATGAAGAAACGCGGCGAGACCGACGTGCAGTTCCGCGCGCGCATCACCGCGGCGCAAGAGAATGACAGCGGCGGCGCCGATCAGGAGGCAAGCTATTGGCTGCTGGGCCCTCGGGCGATCGCTGCGGGCTCGCTGCATTGCGATCTGTGGCGCGGGCGGGCCATCGAACTGGCCGGGCATGACCAGATCGCCATCTACCCGGTGGGCGGTTGGTGGAAGTCGCATCTGGGCCAGCGGCGCATGAATGACGGCTGTCGCTACAGCCTCCTGATTTCAATCTCAGCTCCCGGACATGCCGTCGACCTTCACAGCGAGGTGGTGACCCTGGTCGAAGCCAAGGCGGCCGAGATCGAGGTTTAGACGCAGCGCGACGAAGGAGGAGCTACCTGGTGGAGACTGACGGGGATGCCCAGAAACCTAGGAGCCGGCGGACCGCGGAAGAGAGGCGCATGTTGCGGGCCTATGACCTGATCACGGCGTTCGAGTCCGATCAGACAGTTGAAATCGACGGGGTTATGCCAGGCAGCTGTTGAAGGATTGGCCGGAATGCGAGGGGATTGACGTGGTCCAAGACGGCGCCTTGATCAATCGCCTTCGCCGACAACCTTTCTGAGTTAGCCTGCCCTTGCGCCGCAGACAGCCGTCCGAGTCCCGAATTATTTTCTGAGCAAGGACTCATGTGATCCGCCCCACCGCACTGATTGCACCACTCTTGGTAGTGTGAGAGGTTATTTCGGGCGACGGCGAGGTGGGCGGTGAAAACGATCACGGCAAAGACTGTCAGAGCGGTGACCATCTGGGTCCGGTCTGATGAAGAGGATCCGGCCGATTTCATTTACCGGGCGGTCAAGCCGGAGAATGGCTCGATCCAGTGCTACGATCCGCTCGCGCATCGTGACGCGAGGGCCAACTGGACCATCGTTTCCTCATCGGCCCTGGCGCTCAGAAACTGCGCTAACCAAGGTGCGCCGGCCGATGCTGGCACCCTCTACGTGTTGACGAGAGCCCAATGAGACTGTTGATCGGCCTTATGCTGGCAGGATCCGCGGCGTTGGCCTTGGGCGGTTGCGCCACCAACGACGCACCGATCGTCGGTCTTTATAAGACAGCCACCTGCATCGATAACACCGGCAATGTCACCGGCTGCAAAGAACCATCGGCGGCCGTCGGCGTTGTCAGCAACGCGCCGGCGCCCGACGCCACGACGCCTCCCGCAGGTTTGTTCGCCGAACGCGCCGAGGCCGCTTACATCAAGGCGCTCTCCGACCCCAGAATGACGAAGGACGCCAAGGGGTTGCGAGCGGCTTTGGCCGCCCCGCTGAAGGCCTCGACCCAAACACCACTGGATCGTCGGCGCCTGTCGAGGGCGCTTACAATAACCACCAGCAAGTCTGGCGATTTCAACCCGGACGACCGCCTTGAGCAGACAGAAGTATTCGTGAAGCTCGACGCCGCCGACGGCACGTTCACGACGTGGGATAACGCCACGACCATTTACAATACGATCAATGCGGGGACTTTGCAGGTCGCCAGCACCCAGGGCGCGGAAACGGACCTCTCGCTTGGCACTCCGTCAACCGCCTCAGTCGCTGCGAGCATCGGCCAGAAATTCACGAGCTCGAACACGAAGACGCAGACTGCCAACGAAAACTTCCAGGCTGAAAACCTGACCATCGCCGTTGAAGACGCCGGTCAGACCCTTCGCATCCGCCGGCAGGGTGGCCCAGGCGTGGACCTTACCGGCAACGTTGCGGTGAAGGTTGGCATCACCCTCGCCGGCTCCGACAAGGTCGCTGTTTATCAGATCGCTGAGCTCTTTGGTGACGACGGAAAGCCCGCGAAGGATCCGTCCAAGCTCATCGTGACTCAAGCAAACGTCGACGTTGGTCCAAAACACGCCCTCAATGCCGCCGTCACGATGAACTACGTCATGCGACACGTCGTGACCGGGGGCGGCTCGCTTGCCGCCGGAAGCCAGGACGTGCAGGAGCATTCGCGGATTGCACCGGCAGCAATCGCGATTATCGCGCCGTTGCAAGATGCCTACCCACAAACCTACGGCGTGTTCCTCAACACCGGTACAGATCCATTGTCGATTGAAGTGCCGGGCCTGGGTCCGGATTCGCTGTGCTTCGCTTCGTATGACGACGCCCAGGCCCTGCAGCGCTACATCGCTCTCGGAATGACAAAGGGAAAGATCGGAAACGCCGAAATCGGCTGGTCATCAATTGGGACCTTGTCGCCGATCGGCAAGTCCGAACTGTCCCGGCTGGAAGTCCGATCGGACTGCGCCACGCCACCGCATTCAGCTGCCCCGGCGCCTTAGCGGCGCCATTGAGGCTCTTCCAGCGTGGAGGGGATCAGATCCCTCCAGCGACAAAAAGCAATTCGAATTCATCCGGCCAAGAGGGCAAGCAGCGCAGACCCAGTGATCCATTGGAATAGCGCCAGCCTCGGCACCCTATCCTGATTCGCGAACGGACGGATCGGGTGTCTGGCGCAGTCCGATCGGTTGCAAGGCGCCAATCTAGCGGGTTTTAAGGCCGACCCGGCGGCTCGCGTAGTCCACGAGAATTGACAGCACGAGTGCGGATACACCACCAATATTGAGGCCGGCGCTACCGTACATGTACTTGGCCACGCGGCAATCCGTCAGCGTCAGGCCTCGCACGGCCGCCGGTAGGCCCGACGTGTCGAGGGTGTACGCGAAAGTCTCCTGCGATCCGTCCGTTCCTAGCTCCAGGGTGATCGGATCGCTCATCGAGCGACAGGAGGCGGAACCGTCCTCAAGCGTCCAGTCTGGGTTCTCTGCAGCTTGGCCAGGGACGATCTGGGCTAACGCCCCGGACCGATCGCTCAGAAACATAGCCCCACCGCCGGTGTCGATCATGGCGATGGGCGGAGTATCCTCGTTACTCGGCCACTCCGTCAGGGTCCCACCGATGCGCAGGGACTTTGGCCGCAGCGCCATCCAATAGGCATCCTTGAGAATGTCGAACAGCGCGTAGCCCGCCGGCGGCTGGCTCGAGAGTCGCAGGATCGAATCCCCATTGAGCTTCACGTCACTGGTCGAGGACAGAACCGCTTCGGCCGATGCGTAGGCGAACTCGGCGAAGGGGTAATCTGGTGCGCAGGCCAGGGGCGGCAGAATGTCCGCGCCGCTCTGAGTTTGCCGCCATGCTACATGGCAGCCCGCGCCAAAATTAGCATTGGAATGATCGGGATCGGTGCACACCCAGAACACGCAATCGTCGATCGTAAAGACGCCCCCACCGACGGCGCCAATGTGGATCGCCCCACGGTAGCGGTCGGCCTGACTCCAGGAGAACGGTTCACGATCGTCCTTCTCCTCCAGGACGTAGCCGGCCTCTGGAACAGGGGTGCCGCATGGCAATACGAGGCAGTCATTGCCGGTATCCACCACGAGGCCGACTTCTTTCTCAGCGCCGTCGAGGCGGATATAAATGAGCGCATCAAACAGGTTTTTGCGCGAGACGGTGCTCAGGGAAATCTCATAGCTTTCCTGTGGACCGACGCGAAGGTCATAGGGGTGAGGCGCCGCGGCGCGCGCCGCGAGCAGCCGCTGTTCGGTTTCGGCCCTCTGGCCAGGCGACGTGAGGACGGGCGGATGTAGACGCGCACGAGGAAAGGGCATGCAACCTCCGTCTCGAAGTCCGCTTATGCAGGTCGGCGTTCTTGAAGGGACGGGCAGCGACCGTCATTTCAATAGAGCTGTTCAGGAAGCCGCAAGGTCAACCAATAAATGCGCACGAGCGACCCGCAGCTCTGCCCATTTCCAGCAATTCGCGCGGAGCCTCGGTGAATGCTCGTGCGGGCGTGGCGACCACCATCGTCAAGTTGACCTCGGTCCGGTCGCGCTCTTAGATGATCCGGCGAAGAGACGAGATCTCAGGATCATGCCCAAGCGGTTCGATATCCGACATGACGATGACGGCCGGACCGTGTTCGACATCTTCACGGGCCACGCCGTGGTGATCGCCGCGGTCCCGCAGGTAGGCCTCGACATTCAGGACGCCGACGAGCTCGCCGAACTCCTGGATCACAAAACCTTCGCCAACGATCGAAGCCTTCGGCAATAGGAGCCGTCCACATCTGCAACCTCTACGCCATGATGAAAGCGCGCGCCGAGGCGGCCCGGCTGGCGCAGGCGATGAGCGACCGCAACAACAACCAGCCGTCAATGTCGGGAATCTACCCGGACTACCCGGCGCCGGTCATCGTCACGGGCGATGATGGATCGCGTGAGATGCGCGACATGCGCTGGGGCATGCCGACCTCAAAGCAGGCGCTGTTCAAGGCTGCGACCGAGCGCGCCGACAAACTACGGAGCAAGGGCACAGAATTCGATTTCACCGAGTTGCTGAAGCTGGAACCCGACAAGGGTACGACCAACGTCCGCAACACCACCAACGCTCAGGGCAAGACCAACGCTCATTGGCGGCCTTGGCTCGGCGCCGCCAACCGCTGCCTGGTGCCCTTCACGTCATTCGCCGAGCCCGATCAGGACCACGAACGAACCCGAAAGAACGTCTGGTTCGCGCTCGACGAGACCCGGCCCCTGGCCTTCTTCGCCGGCGTCTGGACACCGCACGCCTGCGTGCGAATGAAGAGCAAGGGCTGGGAGGAGATCGAGGCTTACGGCTTTTTGACCACGGACTCGGCCGAGCCCGTGAAGACCTACCATTCCAAGGCTATGCCGGTGATCCTGACAACCAAAGCCGAACGCGATCTCTGGATGAGCGGCGCGCCCTGGGAAGGGGTAAAACACCTCCAGCGCCCGCTCTCGGCGGGTACCTTAAAGATCGTGGCGACGGGCACGAGCCAAGACCAGATTGCGCCCGCTTAGCGTGATGATCGAGGCCGACCTCTAAACGGGGTTCGTTCGAGCTACGGCTTCTGCCGAACGGGCTTCCTCAATCAGCTTTAACCCGTCGGAGGCCGTCACCGTTTGGTCCATGTAACGAATGTAGCTGGCGCTAGAGACGTCTTGCGGGTGAAGGTCTACAGCGTCGACATCGCCCGGGTTGATTGCGAAGCCACGCACGGTCCCGCTGTCGCCGCTCCGTTCGGAAGCGAATTCCTTCTGTTCAATTGCGCTTTGGCACTGCCGATACGAGACGGCGACGATATCGCGCGCTTCGCTCGTTAAATAGTTGGGATCGGCTCGAAGCAGCGTCTGAGCTTCTCGCAGAAGACCGCGGGCCTTGGTCCAGGCCGATTGCCGCTCCTCAGGTGTTTCGAGCATGGTGACGACATCTTCGGCTTCACGCAGCTTTTCCTCCCAGATCGCGCCACCGGATTGGGCGCGCGTCCGCGCCGGCACGACGATAACGCGCAGGACGACATAGGATACGTCCTGAACGGAATTGCCATCGACCAAGACCGTGCCTTCAGAATAGCTGATGATGCTCCTCGGATCGGGCAGAGGACGATCCCCTTCGGCGCTGCCAAGGATGACATGATAGCCTTGCTGCACTTCGCCCCCGGAAAGGGCCCAATCGCCGCTAAACTTGAGCAAGGGTTTCTGCGCCTGCGATGGCACGAAGGCCTCGAGTATTTTCTTGGCGATTACCCCGGTGGATTTTGCAACCGCGGCGGCCGCCGGGGACAGGGAGAAAGCTGCGATGAAGCTTGCATCGTTAATGAGCCCTGCAACCGAGTCGAGACGGCCCTGCTGGTCGAGCACGAAGTCGATCGAGATCGAGACGTTCGTCATCGTCGCGGGGACAAGATCGATCAGGATCGGCTTCAGACCCAATTTTTCAGTCCTGCCGCGCTCCACTTTTCGCGAGGCGTGGATTGCTCTGAGTCCGCTTACGCCGTTGTCCCTTGTGGTCTCAACTTTGATTTCAGACGCGATGATCAGTCCCTTCACCTGGTTCCAAATTGATCCGGTAAAGGCTATCTGAGCGCCGACCATCTGAACGAGAAAGTAATCTTCGCCCGGTTTCGCGATCGCCGCAGGCAGATTGCCTTGCACGAAAATTGGGTTGGTCGTTCCGACAATCGTCGCCACAAGAGTCTCCACCGCTTACAGATCAAATTCCTAATACGTGCCAAGGCGACCAGTAATACAGGCTTGCGAAAGGGCGCTCGCCAGGTTTCGCGATCTCATACAGTTTCGCACGCATATCCGTGATCGCGGAACGCGCCACATCCTGATCGCCCGACATCGCCTCTTCGAGTCTCTTCAGCTCCGCTAGCAGCGCCTCTCGGGTCGCATCGCGCAACCAGAGTTGGGCCGCCCTGAGCGCGGCGGGCACAGTCATTTTGTCAGCGATGTGCGATTTGTAAAACTGATAGACAAGTAAGGGTGCTGACTGATCGTTTAGCCGCCAAAGGGTCGATACGACTGCTGCTGCGCCGACGGAGAGAAAGCCGGTCGCCAGTCCGACGAACTCGTCGGGAATGAAGGATGTATCTGTTAGGCCCGTCTCACAGGCCGAAAGCATTGCGAGGCGGCATGCAGAAAGATCCATCAGGTAAATCTCGGCGAGCGTCAGCTCTTCTGCGTTCGACAGGATCAGCGCAGACCCTATGGGATCGCTCCAATCGTGCCGGCCATGGCAGATGAAGTGCAGGTATCGCGCGTCACGCGCTCGGTCCATGAGCGCGGCGCGGGAAGCGCCGGGTAAATGGTTCACCTGGGCGAAGCTTGTCGCCGCGAGTTCGCGTTCGAGGTTCGCCCATTCGAGATTGGCATCCGCGGCCCCGACGATGAAGATCGGCGTAGACTCGGTGACGTTGTGCTTCCCGGCGCCGACTGCGATCTGACGCAAGCTCGACGCGTAGGCCACGATATGATCGTCGAGAAGGAACCGTTTTACGCCATCAATTGATCGCCAACTTGCGTGCAACGGCGCGAGGTTTAGCTTTCCTGGGGCGAGAATGACGAGAGTGTCTCGGAGGGCCTGATAGCCCGTTTCTGGGAGACGCTCCACGATGGGCCCAATCAGGCCAGTCCATAGCTCACCAGAGACGCCTTCTGCCTTTGTGGTCCATTCGGCGACCGGACCGGTGCGTTCCTGAAGAAGCGCCATCCAGCTCGGGCCGCGCTCCGGCGGGCTGCCGCCCATCGCCTCGAGTTGGGCCAACGTCATCACCTTGGTGGGCTGCTCCCAAGGGTGTCCATCGATGAGTAGGCTGAGTCCGGCCGCGGTGAAGGCGCCGATTTCGATGACGTGGATGGAGGGTTCAACGCCGTCGCCGGGGCGCACGACCATCACAAGCGTACCGATCGTGGTAACGATAGGAATTACCAGAACATGGTGCTTGGGGACTTTGGCGCAGAGTGCAACGATGTCGTCAGGATCAACGTGCCTGCCGGCGCCCGGCTGTAGAATATGCACGCCGATATCGTCTCGACGGCGACGGGCAGCCTGAAGCGCCGCTCCGTTATCTAATAAGGCCGTTGTATCCGTCCTGAGCCAGGCCGGTTGCCGCTGCCGATATTCGAGCGCACGAACTTCGAGGTCGGCCTCGCGAAATGCTTGCGCAAGGGGGATATCGGCGTGATCGCCAGCGAGCACCGCGCGGTCAAATGCTCCCTTGAGCAAACGCGCCTTGCCTCGCTCAATCATCGTCAGCGCCTGAAGTGGACGGCCGAGCTTCAGAAGGCAATAAGCGGCCTGATGATAGGCTGTCCCATCCCGCGCGAGTTCGCGTCGCTGGCCGGCGTCTGAATAGGCGTCGAGAAAGCGCTGGCGACTAACCGCCATCGCCGCCTCAAGTGCGTCGAGACAGGCTTCCCATTGTTCGGCCTGGAGGAGCACGGCGGCGAGATCGAGTTGAACCTTGCGATACAGGTCGGGATGGTCAGCGCTGGTCACTTCCTGCAGAGCCACGCGCTGACTGTGGATGGCCTGGTCGACCTCGCCGCGCCGCAGCCGAATAGCCCCGAGTAGATTGACCTGCATGGCCCAGCGTATGGGTTCGGATTGGCGCTTCAGCTGAAATACCGTCGCAGTGGTAATCTCCATGGCTTGGCGCAGCAGTGCGTCCTGGCCGGTCGCATCCGCGGCGCTCACCAAGGTCGCTGTCAGACGTCGGCACGCCTCGCTCCACAGGCTACGATCGGTCGAGGACGCGACGTTTGCAGCATGCCCATATTCGACGATCGCCGCGGCGGTGCTCGGCCCGACGCCGCCAATCTTCGCTTTGACCAGCGCATCACCTTTGGCGAGATGAAAATCAGGTGAAGCCGCGTTGATTCTTGCAAGCTGGGTTTGCGCCTGATCGAGAAACATGAAGGCGTTCAGTGCGGCGTGGCTGTCAAATTCGGAGCGCTCGAGCTCTATCTGCGCCTGCGCAATGAAGATGCCGGCGGCATGTTCGGTTGACTGGGTATCTTTCCAACACTTGGACGCTGCGAACAGGTAGTGCTGGGCTTTCTCAAGATTTTGTCCGCGATCGCCGCTCGCAATGCTCATGTGCAGACGAGCAAGGATTTTGTACGATTTGAGCAGGTCGAGGCCAGCATTTGGAAGCGCTTGACGTATCGCCAGCGATTCCTCCGCCCGCGCCACAGCTTCGGCCTCGTCCTTCGCCCGCTCGCCACCCTGTTTGCCGAGAAGTACGATCGCGTAATCATTGAGCGCGTCCGCAAGGAGCGGCCAGGCGTTCATGGCGCGAAATGCCTCGGTCGAAGTATCGAAGTATTTCAGTGCATTGGCGGTATTTGTCGCCCGATCCCCTTCAAGCCGCAAGGATGTTGCAATGCCGAGATTGTTGACGGCTCGGGCATGCCGCAACGGATCCACATTCTGATCTATCGCCTCGACGCATATTGTAAGCGCCCGGATCGCCTCTTCGAAGTTCTTACGGCGGTCCCCCCGCGAGCGGCTTCGCCAAGCATTGCCGATATTGTTCTGCGTGTCGGTCCATTCCGGTGTCCCGGGCGCCAAATATTGAAGTGCTCTGCGATTATGAATGATCGCACGGTCAGTGTTCCTCGCGGCCGATCCGTCGGTCAAATTCCGCCAAGCCACAGCCAGGGTCATCTGACTAACGACCCAGGCCGCTGGATGGCGCTCGAAAGTATAGAAGCGGAGCGCTAAC
Source organism: Caulobacter sp. (assembly GCA_026225565.1). Taxonomy (GTDB): domain Bacteria; phylum Pseudomonadota; class Alphaproteobacteria; order Caulobacterales; family Caulobacteraceae; genus CAIOYC01. The sequence continues at coordinate 30,224 of JAMFTA010000207.1, forward strand.
CTAGTCTGGGCAATGGCGGCGCGAAGGGGTTTGGGGCTCCCGCTCCGTGTGTCGTGAACGAGCGTGCGCGCCAATACGCTTCGAACCTCAGCTTCAAACTCAGTCGGCTGAGGTCGCGTCGCATGCGGAAGGGTATGCTGACATAGTTGGATGACTGCGGCATCGTTCTGACAAGTCCTGGCGGCCTCGAAGAACGCCTGAAGCGACGTCGAAGCACTCAGCCCAGGCTTATCCTTCTTTGGTCCCCACCAAGACATGCCCTAGCCTCCCGGCGTGGTGAACACTACCGAACAACACCGAACCTCGCCAGCCGTCCCGATACCGGCGATGAGGCGAAACGTCCGCAGCGACCGCTAGCGGACGGAACCCTCAGGGTCGCGCCGGTCTGAAAGTGATCAGCCACCGGATATCAGCTGTGGATAGGCTGGCCGAGGTCTGTGTCCAGTAGGCGAAAAGGGCGATTTCCAGAACTGCTATATAAAACAATTTCTTACGCTCGCTGAGCGCGCAAACTTCAGCCTAAATATAAAAAACGCCGCTAGCCAATTGGATTAGCGGCGTATTTTCTGGGTGAGGGGACAGGATTTGAACCTGTGACCTTCAGGTTATGAGCCTCGTGGTCGTGCCGAGCCTAACGCAACGGTCCTGCAACCGTTTGGACTCACGCCGCCCGTCTGCGTCTCGGCTTTAGGTGTTCGCCCTTGAGGGCGCTGGCAATCTGTTTGCAGACGCGGTTCGCCGCCTTTTTCGACGGATCGTATTGGACATGCGCGTAGATCGCCGTCGAACGCGGGTTGCTATGGCCCAGGATGGCGCCGGTCAGCGCCAGCGCCTCGCCCGACGAGGTGGCGGCCGAAC
>JAMFTA010000208.1 GCA_026225565.1 Caulobacter sp.
GAGAGGCCCGGCTGGGTGAAGCTTGCCCAGTTTTCCGAGCCAGAGGAGCCGGGCGCGCAAAGGCGATACCGTGAAACGGTCGCCGCCTGTCTCGATTATTGCGGTCAGGATTCCTATGAGCTGGCGCTTCTGCGGCGTGGGATCGCCACCAATCACGGTCAGATGCCACAACGGCTTCGGCGCCTGATGACCGACCTTATCGAGCGCCGGATCTGCGCGGTGACCGTAGCGACGGCGATGCGGATGACCTCCGGCTTCAGTGTCAGCACGCGGGACACGAGCGACTCCAGCCGCATCGCGCGGCTGCCGTGGTCGGCGAGGTTCGCCAATGATTGGGCGTCAACGTCGGCGACAACTTGGTGGGCCTCGTCGATGATGAGCAGCTTTAGCCGGCCAACCAGGATCGGACCCAAGTACCGCATCAGCGCGTCGGCCTTCTCTACCGTGGCGATCAACACCGTGGGCCGATCGGCGGTAAGCCAGTAATCCGTAATGCCCCAATCCGCGCCGCCGTAAAGACCGGTGACAATGAGATCCCGGCCCAATTCCGCGGTGAGCTTGGCTTCAACTTCACCCGCCAGCGCCCGTGACGGCACCAAGTAGAGGGCCAGGGGTGTTCAACGAGCATCAGATCCTCAACTGCGCCGCCAACCTCTATTTTCGCGATTGGTCGACTCGGGACGTCATTGTGGCTCAGGTCGGCGATGTCGCGTCGGGGCGACCCAAGGCCGCCATGGAGGTGGTGACGGCAGTGCTTGGCGAAACCACGGACTGGGGAAGCCGGTATGACGTCGTCCCCAAGGCCTCGCTTAAGCCTGGGCAAGAAGCGCTGATCCACGTTCGGACGAACCATCCGCGCCCGTCGGGCTGGCCATCCTTCTTGTCCTTCCGCGACGGGGGAAAGGTGTATGGCAACGACACTGGGGCCGGCTTTACGCGCCGATGGTGCATCGAGCAGGGCTTCGTCTCCGGGACGGGCTATTACAAGCAGCCCGCATGACCGTCTTGGCCCAAAGCGAGAACGACGTCCTACACAGCTCCTGCACAGGCCGATTTTGCTTGATTTTCCAGATGAAAATCAGTATCTTAACCTATCCCGATCTCCCTTCCGGGGAGAAGGTGGCCTCCAATCGGAGGCCGGATGAGGGGTTCCGCTGCAGAACGGACGGGAAATTAGCACCGGTAGCAACGGCGGTTCCCCTCACCCTCCCATGGCTATCGCCATGGGCCCCTCCCTCTCCCCGGAGGGGAGAGGGTTTTCGCGGCGCAGGAATGCGGGGATAGGTTGCGGGATAGGGCGGCTAAACCGGATCCACCGGGCGCGGCTTGCCGGCGGCGTCCACCGCCACCGAGACGAAGGTGGCCTCTGTCACCTTGTCCATCGCGTCGCTTTCCCTGGGCCGGCGCCAGGCTTCCACGGTGATCTTCATGGAGGTGCGCCCCACCGAGATGCAGTCGGCGTAGAGTGTCACCTCGTCGCCCACATGCACCGGGCGCAGGAAGGCCATGCCGTCCACCGCCGCCGTCACGCAGCGACCGTGGGAGCGCTGGTTGGCGACGCTGGTGGCGGCCAGGTCCATCTGCCACATCAGCCAGCCGCCGAAGATATCGCCGGACGGATTGGTGTCGGCCGGCATGGTGGTGGTGCGGATCACCGGCGGCAAGGTCGGCGGCGTTGCCGGGGCCGCGACTGCATCCGAAGGGGTGGGCTTTGCGGGCGCGGCGACGGGCGGCTGGTCGGTCATGGCGGGCCTTTCGTTTCGCCCATTTGACCGCGCGGACGGCGCAAGGCAACCGCCAGGACGCTCTTGAGGGACGCCTGTGAGAGGGCGCCGGCAGGAGGGCGCCAGCAGGAGGGCGCCAGCAGGAGGGCGTATGCAGGGGGGCGTCCTCGGTTCAAACTGGGACGGCGTCCTCTGCGCCGATTCGGAGATCCCCATGCGCCCCGCGCCGCCGCGTACCGATCGCCCCTCGCCTCCGGGTTTTGGCGAGCCGGCGCCCTTCTTCACCGCCGAGACCGACGGGGTGGCCAACTATTCCATCGAGGTGGCGGCGGGGCGCTGGATCGTTCTGATGGTGTTCGGGACCCTGGGCGCCGACGCCTGCCGCGCCGCCCACGACCGGGTGCTGGCGAGGCGCGCCCTCTTCAACGACGCCGACGCCGCCTTTTACGGGGTCAGCGTCGACCCCCGCGACCGGTTCGAGCGGGGCCTGGCCAACGCGCCCTTCGGCCTCCGCTATTTCTGGGATTTCGAGCAGAAGATCGCCCGGCTCTATGGGCTGGTGGACGGCGCCAATCTGCAGCCCGCCGTCTTCCTGATCGACCGCAGCTTTCGCATCGTCGCCGCCGAGCCGATCGAAGCCATAGACGCCGTGCTGGACCAGCTGGCTGCCGAACTGGCCGCAGAGCCCCCCCCGGCGGACAGCCCCTATGCTCCGGTGCTGACCCTGCCGCGGGTGTTCGAGCCAGAGGTCTGCGCCGAGCTGATCGCCTATTTCCAGGCCCGCGAGCCCACCGAGTCAGGGTTCGCCGCTGAGGTGGGCGGGCGGACGGTGGATCTGATCAACCCCGCCCTGAAGCGGCGCCAGGACGTGACGGTGGAGGACCCGGCCCTGGTGGCCAGCATCAAGCATCAGCTGGAGACCCGCCTCCTGCCCATGGTCAAGCGCGCCTTCGGTTGGCAAGCCACCGAGATCGAGCGCTATCTGATCACCCGCTATGGCGAGCACGACCGGGGCTTCTTCTCCGCCCACCGCGACGACGTCACCGCCGGCACCGCCCATCGCAAGTTCGCCGTCACCCTGAACCTGAACGCCGAGGACTATGAGGGGGGCGAGCTGCGCTTTCCCGAGTTCGGGCGGCGCACCTATCGGCCGCCCACCGGCGGCGCCACGGTGTTTTCCTGCGCCCTTCTGCACGAGGCGACGCCGGTGACCCGGGGGGTGCGCTACGCCTTGGTGCCCTTCCTCTACGATGAGGCGGGGGCCAAGCTGCGCCGCGCCAACCTCGCCCTGGTGGGAGAGGCCCAGACGGGCAATCGCAAGGATCGGCGGGCGATGAAGCGCCGCTGAGCCTTAGCCGCCAGCATCTCTCCCGAGGCGACGACGGCAACCGCGTAGATCAGCACGAAAATGTCGTTGGCGCTGATCAGGGCCGCCTCCACCCCGTTCATCTCGACGATGAAGACCACGATCAGCAAGGGCAGGCCGGCCATGGGATCGCCGGCGCGGGCCAGGCGGACCGCCTGCCGGAGCGCTGTCGCCAAAGACCAGAGAGCCAGGGCCAGTCCGACCAGGCCGAGGTTCAGCACCACGTCCAGATAGCCGTTCTGGGCGTTCGGCACATAGCCGAAGCGGCTGTGGGCGGCGACGAACTGGGCCACGCCCTCGCGAAAGCCGGTGCTGTAGCCATAACCGAACAGGGGATGGATGCGCGCCGCCTGCAGCATCAGGCTCCAGAGGGGCGTGCGGCCGGTGAGGGTGGCGTCCTTGCCGAGGCCCTGCAGCAGCAAGGGGGCGAGCACGGGGGCCAGCGCCGCCGCCAAGGCCAGCCCGCTGACCGCCAGTCCCACGCCCATCAGCCAACCCCGCCGCCAAAGCCGCCCGCCCTCCGTCACGATCCACGGAGTCGCCAAGAGAGCCCCGGCGCTGACCCAGCCGCCGCCGGAACGGGCCATCACGAGGCAGAGCCCAGCGGCGGCGATGGCGCCCAACCGCGCCGCCTGCGAACCCAGCAGCCTTGGGCCGCCGTATATGGCGAGGGCGAGACCGAGGGCGGCCAACTGGCCCAGGGCGGTGCGATGCACGAACAGGCCCCGCCAGTCTCCGGCGTGTACGCTCTGCACCCCGTCGCTGATCCGATGCATCCCATAGCCGGGAGCGAGGCCCACATAGGCGATGCTGAGCACAAGGCCGAGGGCGGCGCTTTGAGCCAAGAGGCGCAGGGCCCGCGCCCCCGGAAACGCCGCCCCGATAGCGATCCCTCCCAGCAGGGTTGCGGCGAAGGCCAGGGCGCGGCGGAGCGCCACCTCAGGGTCCGGCGCCCAAAGGGTGGAGATCGTCGCCAGCGCCGGCAGAGCCAACAGCGGTCCATTGGCGCGCACCAGCGCCAAGGCCCTTCGCCAATGACGCCCGCCCTCCGCCAACAGCACCGCAAAGGCCAGGCCGATAGCCAGCTGCGAGCGACCGGAGGCGGTGTCGGCCCCCACGGGCAGGCGCGGGTCGAGGCCGGACAGCTGCAGCGAAAACGCTCCCCCCGCCACCAAGAGGGCTAGCATCACGCCCGCCCGATGGATCGACCGCCAGAGGGTCGCCAGATTGCACAGGCCGAGGTTGCCGCCGGCGCCCCTCATCGGCCGGGCTCCAACAGCCGCCGATAGACCGCCGCCACACCCTCACTGATCGCGGCGTAGTCCCGATGGGCGGCGACCCAGGCGGGACCGTGGGCGCCCATGGCTTCGGCATGGGCGGGATCGCGCAGCAGGGCGGCGACGGCGGCGGCGAACCCCTCGGCGGAGGCGGGGGCGATCCTCCCGGCGCCGCTCTCCTCCAGCACCTGGCGCTGATCGGGGTGGTCGGTGGCGACCACCGGACGGCCCATGGCCAGACATTCCACCAGCTTGGTGGGAGTGGCGGACAGATAGGTGGGCGAGACCGGAAAGGGCGAAAGACAGACGTCGGCGCGACGCACGTAACGAAGCGCCTCGTCCAGGGGCAGGGCGCCGGTGAACAGCAGGCGGTCCGCCGCCCCAGCCCGCGCGGCCGCCGTCTCCAGCCGCCGCCGATCCGCCGTCGCGGCGCCGCCGACGATGACCAGCAAGACGTCCAGGCCCTCGCCCGCCAATCGTCCGAGGGCCCGCGCCAGCATCTCGATAGGCCGCTCTGCATCGACGGCGCCCAGATAGACCAGCACGCGTCGGCCCAGCAGCCGCTCATCCTGCGTCGGCTGGATGGCGGCGGGGTGATAGAGGGCGATGCTGACCCCCATGGGCGCCGGGGTGATCTTCGCCGCATCGACGCCGCGGGCGATGACATCGGCCTTCATCCGCTCGCTCTGCACGAACACATGCTCCGCGCCGGGCAAGACCAGCCGATAGAGGAGGGCTGTGGCCACGCCCGCATAGGCTAGGCGGGCCAGGCGCAATAGGGGCGGCCCGAACCCAGCGCGCGCGCGGTAGCCCTCGACCATCGGATAGGACATCCAGTAGACGAACGGCCGCCGCCCGATCCTCGCCAAGACCCGGAACAGCGCCGCCGACAGGGCGGCGTCCCGCACCTGCACCAGATCGACCTGGCCCCGCGCCACGGACATCCCTTGGCGCAGTTGCAGCCACAGCCACCCAGCCCAGCCCCCTCCGCTGACCAGGAACCGCTCCCCGGGCGCGCCAGCGACAACTTTGGCCGACCCCTTCGTTGCAGCCGCCATCACCCAGTCGATGTCCAAATGCGGGGTCAGCCAGCGGCTGAACAGCTCGGTCAGATCCACCCGGGTGGGCGGGAAGCGGTCGCGGGTGACGATCATCAGGCGCGCCCGCCCCTCTCCCGATCCCATGGCTTTCATCCGGCTCTCTGGACAGTGGCCGCTCCATGCCTATCAATGAGGGAGAAGGGGAACAAATCAATCTGTGATAGAGTTTCGATCGTTCGCGCAGTTCATCTCCGGCCGGGCCGTCGGTCTGGTGCTGTCGCTGACCTTCCAGGTGGTCGTGGCGCGGCTGTTGATGCCGTCGGCCTATGCCCAATACGCCCTGGCCATGGGGCTGGTCGCCTTGCTGCAGACCCTGACCTCCTTCGGCCTGCCCCGGGTGATCGCCAAGTTCCTCTCCCAGGCTGGGGAGGGGGTGAGCTTTCGGGCGGCCCGGCGGCTGGCGGCGGTCCTGCTCGGCGCCCGGACGGCCTCCATGCTGGGAGCGCTGGCCGTGGCCGCCCTCATCGCTTTCGCCGTCCAACCTCCAGGGTTCAGCGCCGCCCTGGCGTGGAGCGGTGCGGCCTACGGTCTGGCCGCCACGCTGCTGATGGACGCCGACTCTATGGCCCAGGCCCTGGGGCTGCAGGTCGCCTCCCGCCGCATAGCCATCGGCGAGCCGGGGCTGCGGCTCGGTGGGGCGGGTTTGCTGGCGCTGACGGGGGATGGACGGACGGCGGACCTGTTGTGGATCGCCGCCGCCGCCGCCGCCCTGGCTGGAGCCTTGCTGATCGGCGGGGTGTTCAGCGCCCTCTTCCGCCCCGATCCGGCGCCCGAGCCTTCGCGCCTGGACTGGCGGCAGGTCCGCCGCGCTGCTGTCGGCGGCTATGGGGGGACGCTGTCCTGGCTGGCGTTCAGTCCGGCGACCATGCGTCTGCTCGCCGCCCGCGTCTTGCCGTTAGATCTTTTCGCCGGTTTCAGCTTCGTGCAGACCCTGGTGGTCAGCCTGCAGCACTATGCGCCGAGCTTTGTGCTGTTTCCGCTGGTCGAACCCCTCCTTATGGCCGACGCGGCGCGGACCGGGCGGCCTGACCGGCTCGCCGCCGGGCTGTCGCTGTTGGTCGAGGCCGACACCATCCTCATCGGCGGGGTCATCGTGTTCGCCTGCGCCGCCGGCGGGCCCCTGGTCCTGGGGCTGACCCATGGACGCTATGGGGCGGCGGCGACCTATCTGCCCTGGCTCTTGGCCGGGATCGTCGCCAACGCCAGTCATCGCAGTTGCGAGATCGCCGCTATCGCCCTCGATCGGGCAGAGGCCCTCATTCGCACCCTCTACGCCACCCTCGGTTGGGCGGCGGTCGCCATCCTCGCGGCGCCGACCTTGGGGGTCTGGGCCTTCCTGCTCGCTCCCCTGGCCGACGGCTTGACCCGGCTCTGGATCGTCCAGCGGGCTCTGGGTCGGCCGTCCGTCCTGGATTGGCGGGGGGCGGCCTTTAGTCTGGCGGGGGCGGCGGGGCTCGGCTGGGTCAGCGCGGCCACGGCGGGGCGCCTCCACGGGGAGCTGGGGCGGAGCTTGGGCGCGGGCCTGGCGGCCGTGCTGATTTTTCTCGCCCTCGTCGCCCTATTCAAGCCGGTCCGTTCGGCCGAGGTCGCCCGCCTGATCGCCGGCGCGCCGGGGCTGGAGGGGCTGGCCGCCTGGCGAGGAGGGCGGTCCGCGCGCCTGAGCGTCGTGGTGTTGACCCCCCGGGGCCTGGGCGGGACGGGCGGGGTGGATCGACTGATGGATTCTCTGCGGGGTCCGCTGGCGGCGCGCAGCGACGTCCGCGTCCGCCTTCTCACCACCCGGGGGAGCCGGACCTGGGCCAGCCCCGCGGTCGCCCTGGCGGCGCTTTGCGCGTGGCGGCGGCGCGTGATCCACGTGAATCTGGGCGCCCACGGCGGCTGCTATCGCAAGATGCTGCTGCTCGCCATCCCGCGCCTTTTGGGAACGCCCTATGTGCTGCATTTGCACGGCTCGGCGTTCGAGGGCTTTTGGGCCCGCGCGCCAGCCCCCTTGCGCCGGCGGATCGACAGGCTGTTTGCCGACGCGGCGCAGGTGATCGTTCTGGGCGAGACGGGGCGTCGGCTGGTGACAGAGCGAGCGCCTAGGGCCGCCCAGCGCACGGCGGTGCTGCCCAATGCGACGCCGCCCTTCACCCTTCCGCGATCGTCGTCTCCGTCGGCGCGCATCCTCTTCCTTGGCGAGCTCGGTCCGCGCAAGGGGGCGGACGTGCTGGTCGAGGCGCTCGGCCGCCTTCCACCCGGAGGCCCTTGGCGGGCGGTGATCGCCGGCGATGGCGACCGGGCCGCGCTCGGGCGGCGGGTGCGGGCCCTGGGTCTAGCCGAGCAGGTGGACCTTCCAGGATGGCTTGACCCCATGGGGGTGAACGCCTGTCTCGCCGCCTCCGACATCCTGGTGCTGCCCTCGTTCGAGGAGACCTTGCCTATGGCGGTGGTCGAGGCCTTCGGCGCCGGCCTGGCGGTCATCGCCACCCCGGTCGGATCTCTGGCGGACATTCTGATCCCTGAGGAAACCGGCCTATTTGTCGCGCCGAGCGACGCCGAGGGTCTGGCGCAGGCCATCCATCGCCTTGCTGCGGCGCCGGAGTTGCGCCAGAGCCTCGGTCAGGCGGCCAAGGCCTACCATGCCAGACGTCTGTCCATCGGACCCTATTGCGATGAACTCGTCGACCTCTGGCGGCGTGTGCAGGTGCAAAAAATCACCTAGGATCGTTATTGCGTTTATAACAATTATACATTGTATATAAGGCCGAGTTTCTAACAGGTAGCATGTTTGCATATCAGTCTGTTCGGCATCGGCTATGTGGGTACGGTCACAGCGGCTTGCCTCGCGCGGGATGGGCATACGGTGACGGCCGTGGATATCAACCTCGACAAGGTGGCGGCGCTCACGGCGGCCCTTTGTCCGATCGTAGAACCCAAGCTGGACGCCCTGATCGGCGACGCAGTGGCCAAGGGGCGATTGCGGGGCGGCCTGTCCGTCAAAGACGCCGTGGCCGACAGCGAGCTCTCCATCGTCTGCGTGGGCACGCCGTCTGCGCCGGGGGGCGGCCTGGATACGACAGCGGTGGAGCGCGTGGCGGCCGCCATTGGAGAGGCTCTTAGGGAAAAGACCGGCTTCCACGTGGTGGCGATCCGCTCGACCCTCAGCCCCGGCGCCATGGCGGCTAAGATCGCGCCGGCGGTCGAGGCCGCCTCGGGGCGAAAGGCGGGGGTGGGCTTCGGCCTCGCCTACTATCCCGAATTCCTGCGCGAGGGCTCGGCGATCGACGACTACGACGACCCCAGCCTGGTGGTGATGGCCACGACCGACGCCCAGACCGCCTCACAGCTGCAAGCTCTGCAACCGGCCTCTGCTACGCCGCCCCTGATGGTCAGCTTCGGCGAGGCGGAGGCGATCAAGACGGTCAGCAATGTCTGGCGCGCCACGAAAGTCAGCTTCGCCAACGAGATCGGCGGGGTGCTCGGCGCCTTGGACATAGACAGCCATCGGGTGATGGCGGCGGTCTGCCAGGACCGTCAGCTGAACGTCTCGCCGGCCTATCTGAAGCCGGGTTTCGCCTTCGGGGGCTCGTGCCTGCCCAAGGATCTGCGGGCCTTTAGGGCGCTCGGCGAGGCGGTGGGCCGCCAGACGCCCCTGCTCGACGCGACCCTGCATGTGAACAGCCATGCGATCGAACAGGCGAGCGCCCTGGTGGAGGCTGTGGGGCGGCGGCGGGTCGCCATCATCGGCCTGGCCTTCAAGCCCGGCACCGACGACCTGCGCGAAAGTCCCTATCTCCTGCTGGCGGAGCGATTGGCCGCCAAGGGCTACGACCTGCGGGTCTACGATCCTTGCGTCTCCCTGGCGCGTTTGACCGGCGCCAACCTCGCCTACGCCAAGGCCCGCCTGCCCCAGATCACCGCCCTCGTTTGCGCCTCGATACAGGTGGCGGTGCGGCACGCAGAGACCCTGGTCCTGGCCCATGGTCCGTCGGGCGCTGAGGCGCTGGATCTGGCCAGCGACGGCCATCGGATTGTCGATCTGGTGCGGGTGCGGCCGGACCTGCACACCGCCGGCAACTACGTCGGCCTCTCTTGGTGAGCCCGCAAGCGGATCTGGGTCTGGATCGCTGGCGATGGGGCGTCCGCCGTTCCGATAAGCACAAGGCGCGGGGCGGCGCTTAGCACGCCAAAGGCTGGGGCGTAGGGCGTTTGCACAACCGACCAGGGGATCGGCGTTCCGTCAGCGCCGCTGCTCGATAGGGTCAGCGCGCGGCCGGCGGGGGTGCGCAGGTGCGCGCAGCCGGCCTCCAGGGCGACGACGATCCCCGGCGCCAGGGTGAAGCCGGCGGACCAGGAGAGGCCGGGCCGTTTGGGCCGCCCGACAAGCCGGTCTTCGATCATGATCGCATCCGCCTCCAGCTTCACCCGGCGGCGATGGATCAGGCCGAAGCGTCGGCGATAGCCGTCATGTTCGGCCCCGGCGGCGTTCCGCGTCGCGTCGATCAGGCGGGTGCGGGCGTGGCGGGCCCAGGCGAACGGCCCGACGATCCGGCTCTGGTCCGCGCCGCCCAGGGTCAGGGTGTTGTGGGCGGGCGTGGCGCGCAGGGCGTCGCGAGCGCCGCCCGCCCCATGATAGAGGTAGGTTCCGGCATCGACGAACACCGCCTCTTCCCCCCAATGCAGCCAGACGGCCAAGGCGTCGGCGTGGCCATGGGCGGCGATGGACAGATGGCCGAGCGGCCCGTGGTCGAAGATCAGCAAGAGCGTCCCGTCGTCGCGAGCCTGGCGCCAGACCGTGAGGCCGCCATGGGGAAAGGTTCGCGCGCCCAGGGGGGGCGGCGCCTCTAATGTCGGGACAGAGATGCTATCGCGCAGGGCCGGATCGCGCAGACGTTCCGCCGGCGCCGGCGCGCCCAGCCAACGCGCCGCCATCGCCGCCACCGAGGCGAGGTATCGGGGCTCTGGAGCCTGGGTCAGGGCCAGCACCCGCCCGTCGTCGCCATCGCCGATCGCGGGCCCATGGCCGCCGTCGTCCAAAAGCCAGGTCAGGGCGGCCTGGGCGCTGTGGGCGCGGCGCCGAAACCCCCGCGAAAACGGGCGGCCCGCGGCGTCGGCGGCGGCGCCGGCGAGGGTCAGCCACTCCAAGCTGTAGGCGGCGTAGGCGGCGGATTGTTCGGCGCCGACCCCGTCCGGGTGGAATTGGCGCAGCATCTGCCGCTCCAGCCCGGCTTGCGCCTTGGCGGCCAGCCGCGCCGCGCGGGGCAGGCCGGGCGCGCAGAGCGCCGCCAGCAAGAGAGCCGCAAGCTCGGCCACCCGGTGATTGTTGGCGGAGGAGAAGCAGGACGGATAACGGGCGATCCAGCGCATATGGGCGTGCAGGAAGGCGCGAACCGCCGTCGCGTCCGCCTGGGTTTGCGGGGGTGCGAAGGCCAGGGCGGCCAGCAACGAGACCACCCGGCTGGCCGCCTCGATCCCGCTCGCCCAATTCACCCCGCGATAGGGGGGATTGGCCGCCATCCAGCCGCGCAGAATCTCGAACACCAAGGCGGCGTCGCCAGGCTGACCGGTGGCGGCGGCGTGCAGCGCCAAGGGCGGCAGGAAATTCAGCCGGCTCAACTCCCAGACGAACTTCACATCGCCCTGGTCGTCTGGGCCGAGTGAGTTAGGGCCGAGTGAGTTAGGGTCGAGCGAGCCTGGGCCGCCGCCGCGATAGGCGACGTCGAAGGCGAAGCGCTCGCACCCCGGCCACAGGGTTTGCGAAACGGGATCCCACAGCCACAGGCTCCCCGTCCACCAGGGGCCGGCGGCGGACTCGGGCGGCGGCCAGTCCTGGCCTAAAAAGCGGAAACGCCCTTCGGTCGCGGCCTGGGCCTGGGTCGCCAGCCCTGGGCGTATCGAAGACAGGGCGTCGGCGCGCCGCTGAAACACGTCTAACCCGGACACCGCGCCGCTAAATCGTCCGAACACGAACCATCCCCAGTGGCGGCGCCGATCCAGGCGCCGCCTGAGCTGCTCGAAGATCCGATAAGCGATTTCCCAGACCGACATGCGGCCGAGCCGCCGCCATCTCCAAACCCATGTCGTCCCTGGCGCCATCGACCCCTCCCTTTGCGTCGCACGAGACGAGAAACGGAGAAATACATCTATAGATTGTTTATCGCCTCTTTGCATCCGCCCTTAAGTCCAGTTGGGGGACGAGCGGATGAAACAAGGGCGGGTGCTGATCATCGTCGAGAACCTGCCCGTGCCGTTCGACCGGCGGGTCTGGCAGGAGGCGACCACCCTGGCCCGCGCCGGCCATAGGGTCAGCGTCATCTGCCCCATGGGGAAGGGTTACGCCGAGCGGTTCCAGCTGATCGACGGCGTCGCCATCTATCGTCATCCCCTGCCGTTGGAGGGCGAGGGGCTCTGGGGCTACGTCCTGGAATATGGAGCGGCGCTGTTTTGGCAGATGCTGTTGGCGGGGTGGATCGCCATCACCCGCGGCTTCGACGTGATCCACGCCTGTAATCCGCCCGACACCATCTTCCTGATCGCCGCCGTCTTCAAGGTGTTCGGCAAGCGGTTCGTGTTCGATCATCACGACCTTTGCCCGGAGCTTTACGAGGCCAAGTTCGGCCGGCGCGGAGCGCTCTGGCGGCTGCAAGGCCTGTTGGAGCGGCTCACGTTCAGAACCGCCGACGTGGTGATCTCCACCAACCATAGCTATCGACGCATCGCCCTGGAGCGTGGACGCGTGCGGCCCGAGCAGGTGTTCGTGGTCAGGAGCGGCCCGGATTTGACCCACTGGCCCATCCCCGGTTCGCCGTCGCCGCCCGGCGCGTGCCGCCTCGGCTATCTCGGGGTGATGGGCGAGCAGGAGGGGTTGGAGCTGTTCCTAGAGGCTTTGCGCTGCATCCACGGGCGGGGCCGCCCCGAGGTTCGCGCCGTTCTGATCGGCGATGGGCCCAGGCGCGAATGGATCGAAGCCCAAGCCTCGGCGCTGGGCCTCTCCGCCCACATCGAGTTCACCGGCCGCCTGCCGGATGGGGAGATGCAGGCGCGCCTTGCGAAGGTCGATGTCTGCGTCAATCCCGACCGACCGAGCGCCCTGAACGACCTTTCGACCATGAACAAGATCCTCGAATACATGGCCCTGGCCAAGCCCATCGTGCAGTTCGAGTCGGTCGAAGGGCGGGTCAGCGCCGCCGGATCCTCCCTCTACGCCGCGCCCGGCGATGTGGAGGACTTCGCCGATAAGGTGCTGCGCCTGCTGGACGATGGGCCGCTGCGGGCGCGGATGGGAGCCGAGGGGCGGCGGCGGGTGGAGGACGAACTGGCCTGGCGCCACCAGGAAGGTCCGCTCTTGGCCGCCTATGCCCAGGCCTTCGCGCCTGGGCGGAGAGGGCTCGCCTACGACCTTCCCGCCCATGCGGTCGAGGCCTGAGTGTGCGGGGTGTTCGGCTGGGCGACGCCCCGGCCGCTGCCCGGCGATCTTCTGGAGCGGGGACTGGAGCGACTGGCCCACCGGGGGCCGGACGGGCGGGGCGGGTGGCGCGGGCGGACCGCGCGCGGGGGGGAGATCGCCCTTGGCCACACCCGCCTGGCCATGGTCGACGCCGCCGGCGGCGCTCAGCCCCTGTGGAGCCACGACCGGCGTTTCGTGGTCAGCTTCAACGGGGAGATCTATAACGACGGTGAGTTGCGCGAGACCCTGATCGCTCACGGGCGCCGCTTCCTCACCCGTTCGGACACCGAGGTCTTGGTGGAGGCTTGGCGGACATGGGGCGAGGGGTGCCTGGCGCGCCTGCGGGGCATGTTCGCCTTCGCCCTCTACGACACCCTCACAGAGCGGCTGGTGCTGGCCCGCGATCCCTTCGGCAAGAAGCCGCTGTTCCTGGCCGACGTTATGGGCGGGGTCGCCTTCGCCTCGGAGGTCGCCCCCTTGCTGGCTCTACCGGGGGTGGAGCGGCGGTTGAACGCCGCCGCCCTGGGCGACTATCTGTTCCGCCGATATGTGCCCGGCCCGGAAAGCCTGTTCCAGGGGGTGCGCAAGCTGCCTCCCGGCTCAGTGGCGGTCTTTGAGAAAAGCGCCCTGACCTATCGGCGCTACTATGTCCCGCCCCTGGCCGAGACGCGCCCCAGGGCGATGAGCCTTGGCCAGGCTGTGGAAGCGTTTCGTCCCGCCTTGGAGCAGGCGGTGGCCTTGCGGCTGCGCGCCGAGGCTCCCGCTGGGCTCTATCTGTCCGGCGGCCTGGATTCCTCGGTGGTCGCCGCCCTGATGGCGCGGCGGTGCGGCCGGCTGCAAAGCTTCGCCGCCGGCTTCGACGAGGCCGCCTATAGCGAGGCGGCGCACGCGGCTCGGGTTGCGGCGCAGCTGGGCGTCGATCACCAGGCCCTGATCGTCACTGTCGAGGATTTCGCCCGCCACTGGCCGGCGGCGGTGCGCCATCGGGGCGCGCCGGTCTCCGAAGCGTCCGATATCCCCATGCTCATGCTGTCCATGGCCGCCCGCGAGCGGGTGAAGGCGGTGCTGACCGGCGAGGGGGCGGATGAGCTCCTGGCCGGCTATCCCAAGCACCGGGTGGAGCGCTGGAGCGCCTACTATCACGCCCTGGTCCCGCCCGGCCTGCATCGGCGGACGGTCGATCCCCTGGTGCGGCGACTTCCCTATGGGGCGCGGCGGTTGAAGATCGCGTCGCGGGCGCTCGGGGTCGGCGACCCCGCCGAGCGAGGGCGGTTGTGGTTCGCCAACGGCGATGCGGCGACGGTGGGTGGGCTGACGGGGCGGCCTTTGCGCCACCCGCGGGCCGAGGCCTCGTCCCTACTATCGCCGCTGCGCCAGATCATGCTGGCCGACCAAATGGGCTGGCTCCCCGATAACCTCTTGGAGCGGGGCGACCGCATGTTGATGGCGGCGGGGATCGAGGGGCGGGCGCCCTTCATGGACACGGGCCTGGCCGCGCTCACCGCCACCTTTCCCGACCGCCTGCTGTTCGACCGGCGGGGCGGCAAGGCGATCCTGCGGGCGGCGGCCACGGATCTGCTGGACCCCCGGACCCTCAACCGCCGCAAAGTCGGCTTTCGCACCCCGGTGGGCGACTGGTTTCGCGGCGCCCTGAAGCCGATCCTGCGCGAACTGATCGGTCCGGGCGATGCGGGCGTCCGCAAGCTCTTGGACGGGGCGGCCATGGATCGGATGCTGGAGGCCCATCTGGCCCGGCGGTGCGATCACACCGACATGCTGTGGACCCTGGCGAACCTGGAGCTGTTCCTGCGCGAATACGGGCTGGAAGTGGAGCAGGACGCCTGGGCTCAGGCGGCCTGAACCGGCGTCGCCGTCATGGCCGGGGCCGATCCCATCGGCCGCATCCCCAGGTCGGCCAACAGGCGCTGGTCCTCGTCCTGGCCGGGCAGTGGGGTGGTGAGCAGCTTGCCGCCGACGAAGATGGAATTGGCGCCGGCCAAAAAGCACAGGGCCTGCATCTCGCGGCTCATGCCCTCGCGCCCGGCCGACAGGCGGACCATGGACTTGGGGCAGACCAGCCGGGCCACGGCCACCGTCCGCACGAACTCTAGCCCGTCGATGGGCTCAGCCTCGCCCAGCGGCGTGCCGGGGATGGGGACCAGGGCGTTCACCGGCAGGGATTGCGGGTGTTCGGGCAGGGTGGCCAGGCTGTGCAGCAAGCCGGCGCGACCGACGCGGCCCTCATCCATGCCGACGATGCCGCCGCAGCAGACGTTCATGCCCGCCGCGCGCACGTGGGAGAGGGTGTCGAGCCGGTCGTCATAGGTGCGGGTGGTGACCACCCGTGCGTAGTCTTCCGGCGCGGTGTCGAGGTTGTGGTTGTAGTAGTCCAGGCCCGCCGCCTTCAGGGTCTTGGCCTGATCGGCGTTCAACATGCCGAGCGTCGCGCAGGTCTCAAGCCCGAGCGCCTTCACCCCCGAGATCATGGCCGCGAGCTTGGGCACGTCCCGGTCCTTCAGGTCCCGCCAGGCCGCGCCCATGCAGAAGCGCTGGGCGCCGGCCGCCTTGGCGCGCTTGGCGTCGGCGATCACCGCATCGGCCTCCATCAGCTTGGAGGCGGCAAGCCCGGTGTCGAAATGGGCGGACTGGCTGCAATAGCCGCAGTTCTCGGCGCAGCCGCCGGTCTTGATCGACAGGAGTTGCGAGAGCTGGATTTCCGAGGGATCGAACCAGGCGCGATGCACGCTCGCCGCCTGGAACACCAGTTCGGTGAAGGGCAGGTCGAACAGGGCTTCGACCTCCTTGCGGGTCCAGTCAAAGCGGGGCTCGGCGGGATCGCGCGGGATCATGGACGGTCCTTCAGACAGTTGCGCCCTTATGGAGGGGGGCCTCAGCCTCCTTCAACACCGAAACGACCGCCGTGCAAAGCGTGGCGATATCCTCGTCGGCGATGTTGAGGGCTGGGGTCAGGTAGACGATGTCGCCGAACGGCCGCACCCACACCCCCCGGTCGAGGAAGGCGCGCTTGAGGATTTCCCGGTCCGGCGGGGCTTTGAGCTGCACCACGCCGATAGCCCCCTTGGCCCGCACGTCCAAAACGCCCGGCAGATCGCGGCAGGGGGAAAGGCCGGCCAAGAGCTTGGCTTCCATAGCCTGCGCCTGGGTCACGCGCGGCTCCCGCCCGAACAGATCCAGGCTAGCGTTGGCGGCGGCGCAGGCGAGCGGATTGGCCATGAAGGTCGGGCCGTGCATCAGCGCCCTTGAGGGATCGTCCGACCAGAAGGCCTCGAACACCTCTGTCGTCGCGACCGTCGCCGCCAGAGCCATGGTCCCGCCGGTCAGCGCCTTGGAGAGGCAGACGATGTCGGGAACCACACCAGCCTCATCGCAGGCGAACAGCGATCCCGTCCGGCCAAAGCCGGTGAATATCTCGTCGCAAATCAAAAGCACATTGTTCGCCCTGGCGATGCGGGCGACCTCGGCCAGCACTTCCGATGAGTGAAACTTCATCCCGCCGGCGCCCTGGACCAGAGGCTCGACGATCACCGCCGCGATCTCGTGACCGTGCTCGGCCAGCATCGCTTCCAGCGTCGCCGCGCTCGCCCCATCGCGGGGGAGGCCCGCGAAATGCTGGCGGGGCAGCCAGCCGTCGAAATGGGCGTGCATGGACTCTTCGGGGTCGCAGACCGACATCGCTCCCAGGGTGTCGCCGTGATAGCCCTCGCGGAAGGCCAGAAAGCGGGTGCGGCCGCTCTTGCCGCTGTTCAGCCAGAACTGCACGGCCATCTTCATCGCCACCTCCACCGCCACCGAGCCGGAATCGGTGAAGAAGACGTGGTTCAGCGCGCCGGGCAGCATAGCCGCTAGCCGCGCCGCCAGCCGCTCGGCCGGATCGTGGGTGAAGCCGCCGAACATCACGTGGGGCATGGTCTCAAGCTGGCGGGCCGCCGCCTCGCGGATGTGCGGGTGATTGTAGCCATGGCAGGCGGTCCACCAGCTGGCGATCCCGTCGAGCAGCACCCGCCCGTCGGCCAGATGGATGCGCGAGCCTTCCGTCCGAACCGCTTCCAGTGGGGCGGAGGCGGTCTTCATCTGGGTATAGGGCCGCCAGAGGGCTTGCTCGGTCATGGGGCAAGCCGTCGTGCCTGGGGCGGCGGCTGTCAACCGCTGAGCGCCGCAGAAGGCGCCCCGCATTTCGCCGCCGCACAGCAGGTCCAGACCCGCCGCCCCTGAACCGAGGCGGTTGACTCATCCGCCCCTCCCGCGCTGTAAGCCCGCCCATGAACAGTCTCGACGCCTTCGCAACCGAGGGCCTGGCGCGCCTGGACGCCCTGGCCCTACGTCGCCGCCTCACCCCCACCGAACGGACCGGCGGGGTGGAGGTGATGCGGGGAAATCGGCGGCTGATCTCCTTTTCCTGCAACGATTATCTGGGGCTGGCCCACCATCCCCAGGTGAAGGCGGCGGCCATGGCGGCGGTGGAGCGCTATGGGGCCGGGGCGGCGGCCTCGCGTCTGGTCACCGGCGACTATCCCCTCCTGGGGCAATTGGAAGCGCGGCTGGCGGCGCACAAGAAAAAGCCCGCCGCCCTGGTGTTCGGCTCGGGCTATCTGGCCAATATCGCCATCCCGCCGGCGCTCGTCGGGGCGGGCGACCTGATCCTCTTGGACGAGCTGTCCCACGCCTGCATGTTGGCCGGGGCCAAGCTTTCGGGGGCCCGCACCCTGCGCTTCGCCCACAACGATCTGAATGAGCTGAAGACCATCTTGACCCTGGAGCGCCCCCTGGCGGGGCGCTGCCTGATCATGACCGAGAGCGTCTTCTCCATGGACGGCGACCGCGCCCCCTTGCCGGCGATCGGGGCCCTGGCGAAAAAGCACGACGCCTGGCTGCTCGTGGACGACGCCCATGGGCTGGGCGTCATCGAGCCCGGCCCCGCGGACGAAGGGAGCGCCGCCGCGCCCCTGCAGATGGGCACCTTCTCCAAATCCTTAGGGAGCTATGGGGGGTATCTGGCCGCCTCCACGCCGGTGATCGAGCTTTTGAAGTCGCGCGCCCGCAGCTTCGTCTACACCACCGGGCTCCCCCCCGCCTCGGCCGGCGGGGCCTTGGCGGCCCTGGACATCCTGGAGGCCGAGCCCGAGCGCCGCGCCCGCCCCCTGTCGCTGGCCCGGCGTTTCACCCAGGCGCTGGGACTGCCCTTGGCCCAAAGCGCCATCGTGCCCCTGATTGTCGGCGAGGCGGCGACGGCGTTGCGCCTTTCGGCCAGCCTGGAGGCGGAGGGGTTTTTAGTGGTCGCCATTCGTCCGCCCACGGTGCCCGCGGGCCAGGCGCGCCTGCGCTTCGCCTTTTCCGCCGCCCATCGGGAAGAGGATGTGGATCGCCTGGCCGAGGCGGTGATCCGCCAGTGCGCGCCGGCGCTATGAGCCTCTATTTCATCACCGGCGCTGGGACCGACATCGGCAAGACCTATGTCACCGCCCTTTTGGCCCGCCAGCTGCGCGCGGGGGGACGAGGGGTGAGCGCGCTGAAGCCCGTGGCTAGCGGTATGCCGATGCTCAAAGCAAAGGGCTTTGCAGCCACCGACACCGCCCAGCTCCTGACAGCCCTGGGCCTGCCGATCACGCCGCAAACCGTGGACGCCTGTTCGCCCTGGCGGTTCAAGAAACCGCTCTCGCCCGACATGGCCGCCGCCGCCGAAGGCCGCACCGTCCCCTTCGCGGAGTTGATCGCGTGGTGCCAGGGGCGGATCGCCGCCGCCCCGCCCGGCGCCGCCGTCCTGATCGAAGGGGTCGGCGGGGTGATGAGCCCGGTGACGGACGCCGCCACCAACCTCGACTGGATGAAGGCCCTGGCCTGCCCCGTGGTGCTGGTGACCGGCAGCTATCTCGGAGGGCTGAACCATGCGCTCACCGCTATCGAGACGCTGAAGGCCCATGGGGTGGCCATCGAGGCCCTGGTGCTGAACGAAAGCGCCGACTCCACGGTGGATTTTGAGGCGACGCTGGAAGTCCTGCGGCGCTTCGCGCCCGAGCGGACCATCGTCCCCCTGCGGCGGGGGGCGCCCCGGCTCGATCTCGATCTCGGCTGAGCCTCAACCGCGCTATAGTGGCGCCGTGAGCCCTGAAACCCTCATCCGCGCCGAGGCGCTGAAGCGCGGCTTCGACGTCTGCGGCTTTGCGCGGGTGGACCGGCCCTGGCCGGCGGGCGGGCGGCTGGCGGAGTTCGTGGAGGCCGGCCGTCACGGAACCATGGACTGGATGGAGACGACGCTGGAGCGGCGCAGCCACCCGAACGTTCTGTGGCCGCAGGCCCGCACCGCCATAGTGCTCGGCATGAACTACGGCCCCGACCGCGATCCGCGCGAGCAGCTGACCGATCCCACCCGCGCCGCCATCAGCGTCTACGCCCAGGGCGACGACTATCACGAGCTGATCAAGGGCCGGCTGAAGGAGCTGGCCGGTTGGATCGCCGCCAAATTCAGTGGGGAGCTGAAGGTGTTCGTCGATACCGCCCCCCTGATGGAAAAGCCACTCGGTCAGGCGGCGGGGATCGGCTGGCAGGGCAAGCACACCAACCTCGTCTCGCGCAGCTTCGGCTCCTGGCTGTTCCTGGGCTCGATCCTGACCACGCTAGAGATCGCGCCAGATGCGCCCGAGGGGGATCACTGCGGCCAGTGCCGCGCCTGCCTGGACGTCTGCCCGACGAACGCCTTCGTGGCCCCCTATCAGCTGGATGCGCGGGCCTGCATCTCCTACCTGACCATCGAGCACAAGGGGCCGATGCCGGCGCCCTACCGCGCGGCTATGGGAAACCGCATCTACGGCTGCGACGACTGCCTGGCGGTCTGTCCGTGGAACAAGTTCGCCGAGGTCGCTGCTCAGCAGCGGCTGCACGCCCGCGACGCCTTGCGCGGGCCGGCGCTGGCGGAGCTCCTGCAGCTGGACGACGCCGGCTTTCGCGCCCTCTTCACCAAGTCGCCGGTCAAGCGCATCGGGCGGGATCGCTTCCTGCGCAACGCGCTCTACGCCGTGGGCAATTCGGGCGAGGCGGGGCTGATCCCGCAGGCTGTGGGGCTCTTGGACGATCCCTCGCCCCTGGTGCGCGGGGCGGCGGTGTGGGCGCTGTCTCGGCTGATGGAGCCCCTGGCATGGCAGGGGCTCAGGGCTGCCCACGCGCCGCGTGAAACCGACCCCGAGGTGCTCGCTGAATGGGCGGCTACTTGGAATGCGCCGGATAGGGATGGGCCACCGATCCCCGGATGATGCCCGCCGTGGCGCCCGAGACCCCGACGATGATGAACTGCACCGCCAGAGCGCAGAGGATCAGGCCCAGCACCCGCACCACCACCGTCATGCCGATCCGCCCCAGGGCGCGGGTGATCAGTCCGGCTGAGAGGAAGGCGATCAGCACGGTCACCGAGACGGCGAAGATGGCGGCGACCCCGGCCGCCGCTCCCGGCCATCCCGCCTCGGCGTTGGCGCTGGCGTAGATGATCACCGCCGAGATGGCGCCCGGCCCGATCAACAGGGGCATCCCGAAGGGTACGATCAGCCGCTCGAAATGCTTCCTGGCCGAGGCGGCGGTGCTGAGGTGAGCCTCGCCCCCTTCCGCCGCATCTTCGAACTTGGTGGTGAACTCGTCGCCCATCATCACCAAGCCGAGGCGGAACAGCAATATGCCGCCGGCGATGCGGAAGGCGTCGATGGAGATGCCGAAATATTTGAGCAGCGCCACGCCGGTGAAATAGAAGAACAGCAGAAAGGCGAAGGCCAGGGCGGAGATATAGACGGCGATGCGCCGGCGCGCGGGCGGGGTCGCGCCCGGTGTGGCGGCGGCGAACAGGGGCACCATGCCGATCGGATCGATCAGGGCGAACAGGGCGACGAAGAAATTGACCGCTAGACCGACGTAGCTCATAAACACCCCTTAGCCTGCATTTATATCTAAAGCCGAATCCTCGGCTTTTTCATTCGGTTTTCCGAAGGAGCCCGCTCATGTCCGCCGCCCCCGCGCGTGATCTTGGCCGCGCCGCCGCCGCCGTCAGCGACCCGCGCCTGATCTGCCCGCTCGACCTACCCACTCGCGGCGACGCCGAAGCCATGGTGGAGCGGCTGGGGGACGCGGTCAGCTTCTACAAGATCGGCCTTGAGCTTCTGGCCACCGAGGGCATGGCCCTGGCCCGGGACCTGCGTCGCCGTGGCCGCCAGGTATTCGCCGACTGGAAGCTGCATGACATCGGGGCCACGGTGGAGCGGGCGACCGCCGCCATCGCCGCCTCGGACGCCTGCGACCTCCTCACCGTCCACGCCGAGCCCCAGGTGATGGCGGCGGCGGTGAAAGGGCGGGCCGGCGCCCGTTACATGAAAATCCTCGGGGTCACGGTGATGACCAGCCTCTCGGAGCACGACCTGAAGGAGATGGGCTATGGCCTCAGCGTCGAAGCCCTCGTCGAGCGCCGCATCCGCCAGGCCATCGACGCCGGCATAGATGGCGTCGTCGCCAGCCCGCACGAGGCGGCCCTGGCCCGCCGCATCGCCGGCCCAAGCTTCCTGGTGGTGACCCCGGGGGTCCGCCCCGCCTGGGCCGCCAAGAACGATCAGGCCCGCGCTGCGACACCCCTAGAGGCGCTGCAGGCGGGAGCCAGCCATCTGGTCTGCGGCCGCCCCATCACCGCCGCCAACGACCCTCGCGCAGCCGCGCTGCAGATCGTGGCGGAGATGAGCGGGGCTTGACCGCCGGTCAGTGAACCGAAACCGGCGCCAGCTCGTTGGCCAAGGCGGCGGCATAGGCCGAATCCTTGTCCACCATCACCGCCAGCCTTATGCCGTTGGCGCTGTGCAGGGCGTAAAGGGTCTGCTCGGGCTGGATGTGGAAGGTCTCCAGCGCCTCCGCCGGGGCGCCAGCCATCACCTCGCTCGCCGAAACCGGGCGAACATAGACCAGGGCGGGACCGCCAAGGGCGGCAAAATCTTCAGTCGTGAATGTGGGCGTCATAATGACCGCCTCCTCCAATAAAAGAACGTCCGAAACGCCCCTTGG
This sequence comes from Caulobacter sp., assembly GCA_026225565.1. Classification (GTDB taxonomy): domain Bacteria; phylum Pseudomonadota; class Alphaproteobacteria; order Caulobacterales; family Caulobacteraceae; genus CAIOYC01. Next base: position 21,939 of record JAMFTA010000208.1, read on the forward strand.
TTCAGCAGGCGCTTCGAAGAGTTGAACGGAGGCTTCAGCCTGCCGTCCTGATCGGGATTTGCTTGACGTTTTTTGCGGGTTCCGGTCGGACAACGTCCACATGCAGCAAACCGTGCTCCAGGGTGGCGCAATCCACTTCCATACCGTCGGCCAGAACGAAGGAGCGCATGAAACTACGCGCTGCGATGCCCCGATGCAGATAGCCCGAGGCGTCGCCGCGCTCTCCCTCCACTTCCCGCCGGCCGGCCACCACCAGCTGGTTGTTCTCCACCGTCACCTGCAGCTGGTCCGGCGAGAAGCCGGCGACAGCCAGACTGATGCGCAGGCGGTCTTCCGCCAGCTGTGCGACGTTGTAGGGCGGGTAGGTTTCGGCGGCCGCCTTGGCGGCGCGTTCGATCAGGGCCCGGGTATGCTCGAAGCCGAGCAGAAAGGGGCTGTCGAACACCAGGGTTCGCGTGGTCATCGGCCAACGTCCTCATCAAGCGACTCAGCCTCGAAGCCGCCGCCCGAAATCGGCGCAGCAGCTTCTCGGTAGAGGGAAGATGGGGGCCGGGTGGGCGGTTTGCAACGGGGCCCTGGCGCGCCGTCCCAGACGCCAAAAAGGCCCCCGTCGTTTCCGACGGGGGCCCCTGATTGGTGGAGCTTAGCGGAGTCGAACCGCTGACCTCTTGCATGCCATGCAAGCGCTCTACCAGCTGAGCTAAAGCCCCGGAGAACCGGGTTCGCCGGCCCCTCCGGGGAGGGGATCGGCAAGGCGGCGGAACCTAGTTCACGGGATTTTTTAGTCAACCCCGAGACTGAAGTTCCGCGTCGGTTCTTCAGTGTTCTTCGTTTTCCTCGCCGGGAAGGCCCTCGATGTCGTCATCGGGGAAGTCGTCCTCTTCCTCGTCCTCGAGGAAGGGCACGTCGTCGTTGTCGTCGTCGGCGACTTCGTCTTCCTCGATGCCGACGCCCAGATCGTTGTCGGAGGTGGTCGGCGCGCCCGGATCGGATTCCGCGTCCTCGTCGCCCTCGACGGGGACGATTTCCGGCACGTCGCCCAGTTCGGGGGTTTCGTCCGCCTCTTCTTCGTCCTCGTCCTCGGCGCCCTCCGCATCCGCGGCCTTCTCCTTGGCTTCGCCGTCGTCTGCCTCATAGTCGGGTGCGGCGCGCGAGCGCACCCGGCGCGAGCGCACCACTTCTTCGGGGTCGAACGCGGTGCTGCACTTGGGGCACACCGCCGGACGGTTGTTCAGATCGTAGAACTTCGCCTGACAGGAGGGACAAACCTGTTTGGCGCCGAGTTCGGGAATGGCCAAAGCATCAGCCTTTATGGAGGGGGGGCGGATCGGGATGGATTAAGCGGCGGCTCCCTTGCCATGCGCGGATGGCGCTGTCAAAGGCGGCGAGCTCAGGAAACGGCCATTTGGCGCCCCCGGGCCGACGATTCAAGGGAACCGGACGAAATGCCCGAACTTCCAGAGGTGGAAACCGTCCGCCAGGGCCTATCGCCGCATCTTGACGGCGCGCGCCTGGTGAAGGTGACCCAGAACCGGGAAAACCTGCGTTTCCCCCTGCCCGAGCGCTTCGCCGCGCGACTGACCGGGGCTGTGGTGCAGACGCTGGAGCGGCGGGCCAAGTACCTCTTGGCCCGCCTCGACACCGGCGAGACCCTGGTCGCCCACCTGGGCATGACCGGCCGCTTCACCGTCAGCGACCATCGGCCCGGCCGTTTCCATAACCAGATCGGAGGCGTCGAAAAGCACGACCACCTGATCTTCGAGACCGATCGAGGGGCGGTGATCGCTTTCAACGACGCCCGCCGCTTCGGCTACATGGACCTGATCTCCACAAAGACCCTGGCCGAACACCCCTGGTTCAAGGGCCTGGGGCCCGAGCCCCTGGGCGACGATTTCAACGCCAAGAGCCTCGGGGCCGCCCTCACTGGCCGCAAGCAGAACATCAAGGCGACCCTGCTCGACCAGCGCTTGGTGGCGGGGCTGGGCAATATCTACGTCTCCGAATCCCTCAACCGGGCGGGGATCGATCCGCGCCGGGCGGCCGGAACGCTGAAGCCGCGCGAGCTGACGCGGCTGGTGGCGGCGGTGAAGGCTGTGCTGATCGAGGCGGTGGCGGCCGGCGGCTCGACCTTGAAGGACTACCGCTCCGCCGACGGAGAGCTAGGCTACTTCCAGCACAGCTTCCGCGTCTATGGGCGCGAGGGCCAGCCCTGCCCGCAGCCCTGTACGGGGGTGGTCGAACGCATCGTGCAGAGCGGCCGATCCACCTTTTTCTGCCCCAAGTGCCAGGCTTAGGCGGGGAAGCTCAGAATTCCTCCCAATTGTCTTCGGAGGCTTTGGGGGCGGGTTTGAAGGCGACGCCGGTCCGGCCGACCGACTTCATCGCCGTGCGGGTCTGTTGCGGGGCGGCGCGCGGGGCCGCCTTGGGCGGCGATCGGCGCGCGACCGCCCCTGTGGTGAACTGGGTGACCAGTTGGGCGAGATCCGACGCTTCGGCGGAGAGGGCGTGGCTGGCGGCGGTGGATTCCTCCACCATGGCGGCGTTTTGCTGAGTCACCTGGTCCATCTGATTGATGGCGATGTTCACCTGAGCAAGGCCCGAGGCCTGGTCCTGGGCCGACGAGGCGATTTCGGTGACCAGAAGGTTGATCTGGTTCACGTGGATGACGATGCGGTCGAGGGATTTACCGGTCTCGCCCACCAGCTCGACCCCAGCGCCCACCTGCACGCTGGAGGCGGAGATCAGTCCCTTGATCTCCTTGGCGGCCTGAGCCGAGCGTTGGGCCAGGGCCCGCACTTCGGAGGCCACCACCGCGAAACCGCGGCCGGCGTCGCCCGCCCGGGCCGCCTCGACCCCGGCGTTCAGGGCCAAGAGGTTGGTCTGGAAGGCGATTTCGTCGATAACGCCGATGATCTGGCCGACCTGGTTGGATGAGCTCTCTATGGCGCTCATGGCGTCCACCGCCCTTTTGACCACATCGCCGGAGTGTTCGGCGTCGTTCTTGGCGGTGGCGACCACGGCGTTGGCCTCCTTGGCGCTTTCGGCGGTCTTGCGAACGGTGGTGGTGATCTCATCCAGAGCCGCCGCCGTTTCCTCCAGGCTCGCCGCCTGTTGTTCGGTGCGCCGAGAGAGGTTGTCCGCCGCCTTGGAGATCTCGCCGCCGGCGCCGAGGATCCCCTGGGCGTTGGCGGCGATGGCGCCCATGGTTTCCGCCAGCTTAGCCATGGCGCCATTGAAGTCGCCGCGAAGCTGTCCGTATTCTGGGGGAATGTCGTCGGCCATGCGATAGGTCAGGTCGCCCTGGGATAGGGCCGCCATAGCCGCGCCCATGGAGGCGAGCACTGTCGCGCGCTCCTTGGCCACCCCGGCCTCGATGGCCTTGCGAGCGCTGTCGGACGCGTCGAGATAGACCGAAACCGCCATTTCCATGTCGAGCAGGGCGGCCTTGACCACGCCGCTGAGCTCGTCGGCCGCCTGCTTGCTAGAGACCTTCTTCGATCCAAATCCGCCCTTGGGCCAACGCGCCTCCACGATCTTGCGGACGAGACCGTCCAACATCAAAGCATAGCCGCCGATATACCAGCGCGGGGCCAGGCCGATGCGCGCATGAACTTCGCCGACCTTGGTGACCGCCTCCGCATAGGTCTGATCGAAACGGGCGTTCGAGATGATGTCCCAGTGGGCGGCCTGTCGGCTTTTCGCCCCCGCCATATGGGCGTCGTCGGCGAAGAACCGCTTCGTTTCGGGGAAGGATCGGATCTGCCCGTAGAAAACGTCCAGGGCGGCGGGGGTCGCCTGCATGATCAGCTCTTTGGCGCCCTGAATGCTCTTTTGGCACTCGGCGTCGATCTTCATGAACTTTAAGCGATCGACAAGGTCGTTGGCCATCGGTCGTTTCCAATACTGAGGTGTGAATGACCGTCTTGGCCGATCATTGGACGTTAGGGTTACTCGATGGAATTGATCGTAGGCGTGCGCGCCTTGCCTGAACGTTAAGCGGGGTGGGCCCAAGCCCATGGGACGCACGCTAAATTGTCGCGGCGGCGGCCTTGGCGACGGTCAAGTCGCCCACAGCAGGTAGGCGGGCCTGGCCATAATTCGGTCGAGGCGACTATGGCATGATCGTCGTTTGCGTGGAAAAGAGGCCCATGAAACCGATCCGCCTTCAGGCCCTCGTCTATGCATTGATCTTTGCGGCCGCCCCCATGCCGGCCGCCGCCGCGCCGCCGATCTGGCGCGTTCAGGGGCCGCACGCAGAGATCACCTTGTTCGGCTCGGTGCATCTGTTGTCCCACGAGACCCGTTGGCGCACGCCCGCCCTGGACGCCGACCTCGCCCGCGCCGACGCGGTGTGGTTCGAGATCCCCTTCGACGCCGCCAGCCAGGCCGCAGCCGGCCAGGCGGCGCTGCAGCGGGGCGTGCTGCCGACGGGGCAGACCTTGACGGCCTTGCTGACCCCGTCCCAGCGCACGGCCCTGGCCGACCTGGAGGCGGCCGAGGGGCTCTCCCCCGCCGCCATCGATCGCTTCCGGCCCTGGTTGGCCGACACCACCCTCTCCATCGTCTATTTCCAGAAGCGGGGAGCGGATGCGTCCTTAGGCGTCGAGGAACAGATCGCCGCCGGCCTGCCGCCGACCGTGGCCCGGGGCGCCTTCGAGACAGCCCAGCAGCAGATCGGCTTTTTCGCCGATATGCCGGTCAAGGATCAGCTGGATTCCCTGACCGAGACCCTGGACGAGATCGAAAAGGATCCTGACGCCTTCGACCGCCTGTCCGCCGCCTGGGCCCGGGGCGACGTCAGCGCCATCGACCGCGAGGCGGTGCAAAAGCTGAAGGCCGAGGCGCCGGGCACCTATCGCCTGTTGGTGGTGGATCGAAACCGCCGCTGGGCGGACCGGATCCAGCAACTTCTTCAGGGCGACAAGCGTATCTTTATCGTCGTCGGCGTCGGCCATCTGGTCGGCTCCGACAGCGTGCCCGCGCTCCTTCGGGCGCGCGGCATCAAGGTGGAGGGGCCCTGAGGGTGCCGACAGGGATCAAGATGACGGCGGGGTTGGCCTTGGCCATGGCGATCCACGCCGTTCCCGCCCACGCCGATCCGGCCCTTTGGCGCGTCGCAGGGCCCCACGCCACGGTCGTCATCGCCGGAACCACCCCCCAGGCCCCGGCCGACGGCAAGTGGAAGACCCCCGCCTTGGCGCAGGCGGCGGCGAGCGCGCAGGAGGTCTGGTTCGTCACCCCCTTCGGTCTGCCCGGCCCGTTCACCGGCCTGCGCATGTTGGCCACCATGCAGACCAAGGGCTATCTGCCCGACGGCCAGCGCCTCTCGCCCATGCTGTCGGCCGAAGGGCGCGCGCGGCTGGCGCGGCTGGCTCAGCGCTATGGCCTGAACCTCGATCGGCTCGACCGCATGACGCCCTGGAACGCCGAGATCAACGTGCAGCTGGCAGCCAAGAAGCGCGACGGGACCATACAGGGCTCACCGATGGAGCGCTACGTCCTGTCCCAAGCCCCCAGGTCCGTCTCCAAGAAGGCGTTGGATAACCTGGAAGACGACCTGAAATACCTCATCTCCACCCCTCAGAGCGAGCAGATCTACGATCTGGAGGTGGGTATGCGCCGGGACGACGACCCCACCATCAACCAGAAGTACGGCGAGGCCTGGGCGGCCGGCGATGAGACCTATATCGAGCGCGAGCGAGAGGATTTGCTACGCACCAACGCCCCGGCCACCTACCACATCCTGCAGCTGGAGGCGCGCCAACGCTGGGCCGCCCAGATCGCTAAACTGGTCGAGGGTTCAAAAAACGCGTTGGTGGTGGTGGACGCGGCGAACCTGGTCGGCCAAAACGGCCTGGCGGCTCTGCTGCGCAAGAGGGGCCTGCAAGTCGAAGGTCCGTAACCGAGGATCATCCATGAGCGAAGCGCTCCCGACCGCCGCCACCCTGACTTGCCTGAAGCTGGAGCCCGCACAGGCCGGCGTGGCGCTGCTTCGCCTCCATCGGCCCGAGGCGCTGAAC
>JAMFTA010000209.1 GCA_026225565.1 Caulobacter sp.
GCCAGGGCCGCCTCGATCTCCTTGGTGAACAGGGCCTTGCCGCCGATCTCAAGCAGGCGCCGGTCCTGGATGCGGTCGCCGGTGGTGGTGATGAAGACCAGAGGGGCGACGATGTCGGCATCTTCTGGCGGGGCGCCCAAGGCATGGGTGATGGCCGCCTGCATTTGATAGGCCTGGACCTTGGCCAGGGGCGAGGCGCGCGTGCCGATGCGGACGGGAGAGACCATGCACGCGGCCTAAAGCAGAGCGGGCCATGTCGCAATGGCGCCTTGGCGGTGGGCGCGTTAGAGAAGGGGATGACCGCCAGCCTCACTGTCCTTGGCATAGAGACCAGCTGCGACGAGACCGCCGCCGCCGTGGTGCGCCTGCACGACGGCGCGCGCGTGGAGGTCTTGTCCTCCGTCATCGCCAGCCAGATCGCCGAGCACGCCCCCTATGGCGGGGTGGTGCCGGAAATCGCCGCGCGGGCTCACGTGGAGATCATCGATACGATCATCGCCCGCGCCATGAGCGAGGCAGGCCTCGGCTATGAGGGTCTGGACGGGGTGGCGGCCACCGCTGGGCCGGGCCTGGTGGGCGGGGTGATGGTCGGGCTTTCGGCCGGCAAGGCCATCGCCCTTGCGCGGGGCCTGCCGCTGATGGCGGTGAACCATCTGGAGGGTCACGCCCTCTCGGTGCGGCTGTCGGAGCTTGCGCCCTATCCCTTCCTGCTGCTCTTGGTCTCGGGCGGCCATTGCCAGCTGCTCAGCGTCGAAGGGGTCGGTCAATATCAACGGCTGGGCGCCACCATCGACGATGCGGCCGGCGAGGCCTTCGACAAGATCGCCTCCACCCTCGGCCTGCCCTATCCCGGCGGCCCCGGCTTGGAGAAGCTGGCGGTGGGCGGCGATCCGGCCCGCTATGTCTTGCCCCGCGCCCTGCTGGGCCGCGAGGGCTGCGACTTCTCCTTCTCCGGGCTCAAGACCGCCGCCGCCCGCATCGCAGCCACCCTTTCCACGGACGAAGAGCGCCGCGACTTGGCCGCCGCCGTCCAGGGGGCCATCGCCCGCCAACTGGTGGAGCGCACCCAAAAGGCCATGGCCCTGCATCTGGCGGCCTATGGCGGCCAGGGGCGGCTTCTGGTGGCGGCGGGGGGCGTCGCCGCCAACCAGATCGTGCGCGAGCGATTGCGGGCGGCGGCGGAGGCCCACGGCTTCGGCTTCGCCGCCCCGCCGCTCCGCTACTGCACCGACAACGCCGCCATGATCGCGCTCGCGGGCGCTGAGCGGCTGGCGGCGGGGCTGATCGACGATATCGACGTGGCCGCCCGCCCGCGCTGGCCCCTCGACGAAGCCTCGGCCCGCGATCGCCCCATTCACGCCCTTAGTCGTAAAGGCGCGAAAGCATGAGCGAGATCCGCACCGTGGGGGTGATCGGCGCCGGCGCCTGGGGCACGGCCCTGGCCCAGGTTTGCGTTCGCGCGGGCCTTAACGTCACCCTCTGGGCGCGGGAGCCTGAGGTTTCGGAGAGCATCCGCGCCAAGGGCGAAAACAGCCTCTTCCTGCCGGGGATCGCCCTCGACCCGGCGCTGCGGGTCACCGGCGCCCTGGCCGATCTCTCCGAGGCCCAGATGATCCTAGCCGTGCCGCCGGCCCAGCATGTGCGGGCGACCCTTTCCGCCTTCGCGCCTTTCGCCCGCCCGGGCCTGCCGGTGGTGCTCTGCGCCAAGGGGGTGGAGCAGGACACGCTGAAGCTGATGACCGAGGTCCTCTCCGAGGTGATCCCCCATGCCGCCCCGGCCGTGCTGTCGGGGCCGAGCTTCGCCGGGGAGGTGGCGCGGGGCCTGCCCACCGCTGTCACCCTGGCCTGCAGGGATGAGCCCTGCGCCGACCGGCTGGCCCATGCCCTCGCCACCCCCACCTTCCGCCCCTACCTCTCCACCGATCTGATCGGCGCCGAGGCCGGGGGCGCGGTGAAGAACGTCTTGGCCATCGCCTGCGGGGTGGTGGAGGGCAAGGGCCTTGGCCGCAGCGCCCACGCCGCCCTGATCACCCGGGGCTTCGCCGAGCTGACCCGGCTGGCGACAGCCCTGGGCGGCCAAGCTGAGACCGTGGCGGGCCTCTGCGGGCTCGGCGACCTGGTGCTGACCTGTTCTTCGCCCCAGTCGCGCAACATGAGCGTCGGCCTGGCGCTCGGGCGCGGCGAGACCCTGGAGCAGGCCCTTTCGGGCAAGCTTTCGGTGGCCGAAGGGGTGGCCTCGGCGCCCGCGGTGCGGGCTTTGGCGCAAAAACTGGGGGTCGAGACGCCGATTTGTGAAGCGGTGGCGGCGGTTTTGGCGCACGAGATCGATATCGACACGGCCATCGGCGGCCTGTTATCCCGCCCCCTTCGCGCCGAATCCGAGTAAACCATCTATACCAAGGGTTGAACTATGCCGCTCTACGCCATGATCTGCACCGACCACAAGGGCTCCATCGAGCTGCGCCAGAAGGTGCGCGACGAACACCTGGCCTATTATCGGGCGCCGGGCTCCCCGGTGCGCCTCGCCGGCGCGGTGCTGGACGAGAACGGCCAGCCCGACGGCTCTCTGGTCATCATCGAGTGCGACAGCCAGGTGGCGGCCGAGGCTTTCGCGCAAGGCGACCCCTTCGCCAAGGCCGGCCTCTTCTCCAGCGTCAGCGTCAAGCCGTGGCGTCTGGCCCTGGGCGCGGTGGGCTGATCCATGGATGGCGCTCCTGTCGCCGGAACCCCGCTCTGCGCCGTGGGCGAGCTTGCCGACCCGGGCGCCAAGGGCTTTGAGTTTCGCGATGGAGAGCTGTTGTTCCAGGGCTTTCTGGTGCGCCGGGGCGAGGCGGTGTTCGGCTATCGCGACCGCTGCCCCCACGCCGGCTTTCCCCTGGCCTTCACGCCGGACCAATATCTGACGCGCGCGGGCGATCTGATCATGTGCTCAAGTCATGGAGCGTTGTTTCGGGTCGAGGATGGCCTTTGCGTCGGCGGCCCCTGCGGCGGGCGGCGGCTCTCCCCCTGGCCCATCGCGGTCGAGGGCGGCGTGGTGCGGACGGCGTGAGGGTCCGCAGCGACGAGGATCCGCCCAAGCCGCTGGAGCCCGGTCTCTACCTCGTCTCCACCCCCATCGGCAATCTCGGCGACCTGACCTTTCGGGCGCTGGACGTTCTGACCCGCTGCGACCTGATCCTGGCCGAGGACACCCGCGTCGCCGCCAAGCTCCTGGGCGCCTACGGGGTGAAGAACCGGGTGGAGCGCTACGACGACCATGCCGACGACGCCCGCACCGCCTGGGTGGTTGAGAAACTGAAGGCGGGAGAGGTGATCGCCCTGGTGTCTGACGCCGGCACGCCGCTCGTCTCCGATCCCGGCTATCGGCTGGTGCGGGCGGCGGCGCAGGAGGACCAGCGGGTGATTCCCATCCCCGGCGCCTCGGCGGCCCTGGCCGCCCTGGCCATCGCCGGCCTGCCCACCGACCGCTTCCTGTTCGCCGGCTTTCCGCCGCCCAAGTCCGCCGCCCGCCGCACCTTTCTGGAGGAGCTTGTCGCCACCCGCGCCACCCTGGTCTTCTACGAGACCGGCCCGCGCCTTTCCGCCAGCCTGGCCGACATGGCGCAGGTCTTGGGCGACCGGCCGGCGGCCGTGGGGCGCGAACTGACCAAGCTCTATGAGACCTGCATCCGAGGCTCGCTCCTGGCCCTGGCCGCTGACCCGCGCCTGGAGGCCCCCAGGGGCGAGATCGTGGTGGTGGTGGGACAGGGGGAGGCCGCCGTCGCCACCGAGGTCGACGTGGACCGCGCCCTCCTCGAAGCCATGACCCGCGCGGGCCCCTCCGCCGCCGCCGCCGAGGTGGCCAAGGCCCTGGGCCTGCCCAAACGCGACCTCTATCGCCGGGCGCTCGATCTGAAGGGCGCCGCGTGACAACCCCGGCCGAGCGGCGAGCCCAGCGCCTCGCCGCCCGACGCCTGCGCGGAGGCCGGGCGCGCCAGGACGGCCGGGCGTCCGAATGGCTCGCCGCCTTCTGGCTGATGGCCAAGGGGTGGCGCATCCTCGCCTTTCGCCTGAAGACCCCCCAGGGGGAGATCGACCTTCTGGCCAGGAAGGGGCAGGTTCTGGCGGTGGTGGAGGTGAAACGCCGCGCCACCCTGGCGGAGGCGTTGGAGGCGGTGACCCCTCGCCAGCGTCAGCGGCTGCGCGCCGCCGGCGCCAATCTCGCCGCCCGCCGCCCCGATTTCGCCGGCCTGTCGGTGCGGCTGGACTTGATCGCCTTGGCGCCCCGCCGTCCGCCATGTCATATAGTTGACGCATGGACAGGTCTGGATTGACATCGGGGCCCGCTCGCTCGATCAGGATGCGAGCCACTTGACCCGAGACGACGCCGAACGCGCCCTGGCGGCGGCGGGCGCATCGCCCGATGAGCAATTTTCGCTGTTCGAAGCGGCCCTCGCCTGCGCCCTGCATGAAAACCCCGACCGGGACGCCGGGGCCGCCCGGGCCCTGGCCACCGAAGCGGCGGCGCGGCTGGCGGAACGGCTGGGCGTGGAGCGGCCGGAGGAGGCGATCTGCGAGGCCTTGGGCGGAGATCTGGGCCTTCGGGCCGACGACCTGAACTATGAAGACCCCGCCAACGCCGATCTGATCTCGGTCTGCGAACGGCGCAAGGGCCTGCCGGTGGCCTTGGGCGTCCTCTACATGGAGGCGGCCCGGCGGTGCCAGCTGAAGGTCAGCGGGGTGGATTTTCCCGGCCACTTCCTCTTGCGCATCGAGACCGACGAGGGGCCCATCGCGCTGGATCCCCTGGCCGGGGGGCGGGTGGTCTTGCCGTCCGAGCTGACCCGCCGGGCCTTCGCCGCCGGCCTCACCCCCGATGTGGCCGACCGCATCGACATCCTGATGGCGCCGGTGCGCGACCGCCAGGTGGCCCTGCGGCTGCAAAACAACATCTACGCCCGCGCCAGCCTGTCGCGGGATTTCGCCTCGGCCGAGCGCTCGGCCCTGCGCCGGGCCCTGCTCAGCCCCGCCGACCACCATCCCTGGCTCGACGTCGCCGCGGCGCGCGAAGGCCAGGGCAAGCTGGCCGGCGCGTTGGAGGCCCTGTCCAAAGCGCAGGCGCTGGGCGGGATCGCCGCCAGCTCGGCCCGCCTCGCGGGCGACCGCGTCCGTCGCCAACTGAACTGATTCCCCTGAACCTAAGTCGGAGATCGCCATGACCCTGCGGGTCGCCATCCAGATGAACCCCATTTCCGGGGTCAATAGCGAAACCGACACCAGCTTCCTGATGGCGCTCAACGCCCAGGAACGCGGCCACAAGATGTGGGTCTACGCGCCCGAAGCCCTGGCGCTCGAAGACGGGACGCTGACGGCGCGCGCCCAGTCCATCACCGTGCGCGCCAAGGTGGGCGATCACGTGACGCTCGGCCCGGTCGACGTGCTCGACCTTTCGACCATGGACGTGGTGCTGATGCGCCAGGACCCGCCCTTCGACATGGCCTATATCACCGCCACCCA
>JAMFTA010000210.1 GCA_026225565.1 Caulobacter sp.
GAATTAGAACGCCAAAATCCGCCACTTAATCCCTTGAATAAGTGCAGGAAACTGGTGGAGCCGAGGGGAGTCGAACCCCTGACCTCCTCATTGCGAACGAGGCGCTCTACCAACTGAGCTACGGCCCCTTGGGCGAACCGTTTGGGCGCGCTCAGGAAGGCGCGCACATAAGAGGGGGGCGCCGGTGCTGTCAAGCCGGGCGGACAATTGGTCGCCGCCGATCGTGTCCCACCGCGTGGTGTAACAGCGGCGACGTTCTGACCGCGTTCTCCGGCTTGGCCGGGGTTGGTCAGACGGCCACGGCGGGCAGGCTGACGATGGGATCATCGCTCAAAGGTGCGACGGATTCCAGGCTCATGTAGCGGGCTCTCTGGACGGCCCACTCGTCGTTCTGTTCGAGCAGTAGAGCGCCGACGAGGCGGGTGATGGCGGCCTCGTTGGGGAAGATGCCGACGACCTCGGTTCGCCGCTTGATCTCGCCGTTGAGCCGCTCGATCGGATTGTTCGAGTGCAGCTTGGTGCGGTGATCCTTGGGGAAGGACATGTAGGCCAGCACATCGGTCTCGGCCTGGTCCATGAAGCCGGCGAGCTTGGGCACACGCGGCCGAAGGTGATCGGCGACCTGGCGCCATTGGGCCTTGGCGGCGGTCTCGTCGTCCTGAGCGAAGGCCGTGCCGATAAAGGCGGAGACCACCCGGCGCTGGCTCTTACCGGCATGGGCCAGGGCGTTGCGCATGAAGTGGACGCGGCAGCGCTGCCAGCTGGCGCTGAGCACGCGCGAGACGGCGGCCTTGATGCCCTCGTGGGCGTCGGAGATCACCAGCCTTACGCCCCGCAAGCCCCGCCGGGTCAGCTTGCGCAGGAACTCGGTCCAGAAGGTCGCCGCCTCGGAGACGCCGATGTCCATGCCCAGAACCTCACGCCGGCCGTCGGTGTTGACGCCCACGGCGATGATCGCAGCCACCGAGACGATGCGTCCGTTCTGGCGCACCTTCAGGTAGGTGGCGTCGACCCAGACGTAGGGCCAGTCGCCTTCGATCGGCCGGTCCAGGAAGGTGTGCACCCGCTCATCGATCTCCTCGCAGAGCCGCGAGACCTGGCTCTTGGATATCCCGCTCATGCCCATGGGTCGGTGGACCAGGTCGTCCACCGAGCGGGTCGAGATCCCCTGGATGTAGGCCTCCTGGATCACCGCCGTCAGCGCCTTCTCCGCCAGCCGCCGCGGCTCCAGGAAGCCGGGAAAGTACGACCCCTTGCGAAGCTTGGGGATGCGAAGCTCCACGGTCCCGGCCCGCGTCTCCCAGTCACGTTCGCGGTAGCCGTTGCGCTGCACCAGCCGCTCGGGGGTCTTCTGGCCATGCGCAGCCCCCGTCAGGCCGCCCACCTCCAGCTCCATCAGACGCTCGGCCGCAAAACCGATCATCTCACGCAAAATATCCGCGTCCGCGCTCTTTTCCATCAGCCCGCGCAGGGCCATCATCTCGTCGGTCATCTTCGGTCTCCGGTTGGGGTTGCGTCAGCAAACCCGACCCTACCGAAGATCGCGGATGACCACCGCAGAGCCGCTCACTCGCTACGGCGCCCAATGAGGGGCGCGCTTCGCGAGCGGCTCTGCTACCGCCGGCGAGTTACACCACGACCGGGGACACGACCGCCGCCTTGCCCGAGCCCTTATGGCCGCGTCGTGCTCTAGATTCAAATGTTGGAGCGCGTTCTCATCGCAAAACCGGCTTCCACTTTTGCGGAACGCGCTCTAGGATTTGATCGGCCGCAAACATGGGAGGCCGGTCATGGCCGACGGATCGATCGAGCGGGCCCAAAACGCGCGCGACAAGGCCTACGCGACACCGCTGAAGGACTTCCAGGTCGCCGACATCGAGCATTTCCGCACCGACACCCACTGGCCGTGGTTCGAGCGGCTGCGCAAGGAAGACCCAGTCCACTACTGCGCCGACAGCGACTACGGCCCCTATTGGTCGGTGACCAAGTACGACGACATCGTCGCCGTCGACAGCAACCACGAGGTCTTTTCCTCGGACGCCGACAACGGCGGCATCACCATCGAAGACACCCCCGAGACCCGGGCCCAGGCCAGCTTCATC
>JAMFTA010000024.1 GCA_026225565.1 Caulobacter sp.
GGGTGCTGGAGGACCCGGTGTCGACCGCGAGCCAGACCGGCTTTGCGTTGATCTCCCCATCGACCAGGGCCCGGCTGCCGTCCATCAGCACCTTGTATTCAGCGGTTTGCTGCAACTGGCAGGCGGCGGACGCCGCGCTCACAAAACCCGTCGCCATGGCGACGACCGCCATGGCCGTTTGAAGTCGTCTCATTCCGCCCCCAGGCTTTGGCGACCTAAGCGTGCATCAGGAATTCAGCGCGCGCAAGGCGTTTTCCCACAGACACGCCGCCCACCATGCAGCGTTCGTCTAACCCCCGTCGATGAATCGCCCCAGCGACCCATACGGCGCGAGAGCGGGTCTAAGTTTGCGGCCTGAAGTTACCGCCGGAAGTTTACGGCTTCAGGCTCGGCCGCGGGGTCGGCGTCTCTTCCGCACTGGGGCCCTGCACCTGGAAGATCGGGCCGCCGTTGTAGGAGAAATAGACCTTCTCCTGGCTGCGGGCGATATAGATGCGGTGGGCTTGAATGAAGTCGGCCCCCAAGAGCATCTGCGGGGTGCTCACCACCTTCACCGCCAGGCGCGACCCCAGGGGCACCTCGGTATCGGCGGCGAACAGGTCGGCGATTTCCAGCTTGGCGTTCTTGATCGTTTCGTCGCCGATGGTGAAGGTGGGGAAGACCGCCACCGAGGTCTGCACCATCTTGGGACCCAGGCCCCCGCTCTGGCCAGCCTCGCGCACCCCATCGGAGTGCGGGGTGACGCCGGCGATCGCCGCTGCGCCCGTGGTGACGATCGAGGTGGGGGAGCCGCTGTCAAGTTCGGCCAGGATGCGCCGGCCGTTCAGCATCACATAGATGTCCACCTCGCCCCGGCTCTGGGAGCCAACCATGGGCGTAACATCATAGGCCTTCGCCCAATAGGCCACCTGGTCGCCCACGCAGTCCTTGGGCTGGAACAGCCGCGCGGCGCCGCCTGCGAGGTCGAGCTCCAGATCGCCTTGAGATAGGAAGTCCTCCCCCAAAAGGCCCGCAGCCTGCTCAGACCCGAAGTTGCGCCCGTTGACCAACAGATCGACATTGCGAGCCACGGCGTTGCCAAGCTTCAGCTCGCCAATTCTGGCGCTCGCCGCCTGGGCCCCGCCGCCGACCCCATAGAGGCTCAACTGGTCGATGACGAAGGCCTTCAATCCCAATTGCTGGACGGCGGAGGGAAAGAGCAGGCTGTTGAACGCCCCCGTATCGAGGATGAAGCGCACCGGCCGCCGGTTGATGGCCCCGTCCACCAGGGCCCGGTTGCTGTCCATGGTCAGCTTGTACTCGGCGGTCTGCAAAAGCTGGCAGGCGGCGGATGCGCGCGCGCCCATGCCCAACAGAAGACCGCCGGCCGCCAAGGCCGCCCATCCCGCCCGAACTCGCCCCATCACGCCCCCAACAAGCCACTCGCCCCAAAGGTGCATGATGGGCCGCGCGTGCGCAAGGCGTTTCGCTTTCCCACGCGTTGCACGACGCCCGTCGTTCCGCTAAAGGACCGCCTCCGCCGATGTTTCGCCCTCTGCGATCCGCACCCGTAGCTCAGCTGGATAGAGCGTTGCCCTCCGAAGGCAAAGGTCACACGTTCGAATCGTGTCGGGTGCGCCAA
>JAMFTA010000211.1 GCA_026225565.1 Caulobacter sp.
AAATCGGTCAGATCAAAGCGCGCCATGCCATCCTCCTTTGCTCAGGAGGAGTGAATCAGCCCAGCCTTGATTTGGGAATCCCGTTTATGGGTCTGTGCCCTAGACGCCGCCGTTCGCGGATCGCCCGCCGGTGTTGACGCGCGGGGGCGAAACCTCTTAACGTCGCCTATCCTTTGGGGAGTAGTCGCCCGCGTATTTCAGCGGGGACCGCGTCAACATACTTGGTCCGCCTTGCGGCGGTCCATGGCGCGGCCAGCCATTAGGGCTTGACGAGACCAGAGGTCGGGGCGTCGCTCGTGGGTCGGGCGGGACGGCTCGACCTTTGGCGCGCGTCGTCCGGCCCCCTGGATATTCGATGCACACCCTTATTCCCGCGTTCGTCCTCTTGATCGGCTCGGCGGTGACGATCTATCTCGCCTGCGAGTTCTTCGTGAACGGAGTGGAGTGGGTCGGCCGCAAGCTGGCGGTGGGGCAAAAGGCCACGGGCACGATCCTGGCGGCCGCCGGCACCGCCCTGCCGGAAAGCGTCGTCACCTTCGTCGCCGTGGCCTTTGGGGCAAGCGCCGCGCAAAAGGCCCTCGGCGTCGGCGCCGCGCTCGGCGGGCCCTTGGTGCTCTCGACCATCGCCTACGGTCTGGTCGGCCTGATCCTCCTGATCACCCGCCAAAAGCTGGTGAAGACCGCCGCCCTCTGCGCCGAATTCAAGCGCCTCAGCACCGACCAGGGTTGGTTCCTGGCCATCTTCGCCGCCAAGATCGGCCTCGGCCTGATCGCCTTCGCCTATAAGCCCTGGCTGGGCATTCTGTTTCTAGCGGCCTACGCCGCCTATTTCTGGAGCGAGATGCGCTCCAGCGCGGCCGCCCAGGCGGACGAGGAAGACGCGGCGCTGGAGCCCCTGCGCTGCGCGCGCCACAGCATCGATCCCCCCGCTTGGCTGGCCATCGTACAGACGGTCATCGCCCTGGTGGTTATCTTCGCCGCCTCGCGCCTGTTCGTATCCCAGCTCGACGTGCTGGGCCCGCGCCTGGGCATCAAGCCACAGCTCCTGGCCCTCCTGCTCAGCCCCATCGCCACCGAGCTGCCGGAAACCATGAACGCCCTGATCTGGGTGCGCCAGGGCAAGCACAGCATGGCGCTCGCCAACATCTCCGGCTCGATGATGATCCAGGCGACGGTCCCCACCGCCTTTGGCCTCTTCTTCACCTCCTGGCGGCTGGACCCGCCGCTGGTGCTGGCCGCGGGGGTGACGGCGCTGGCCGTCGCCGCCATGTTCATCGCCTTCCGGCGCGGGATGATCTCGCGCAGCTTTTTGGCAGGGATGGGGCTGCTCTACCTGGTGTTCGTCGGCGGTCTGTTCGCGCTGCGCCTTTCAACATGAGTTTGTAAATAGCGGGGAGAGGGTTGGAACCTTTACGCAACGGCGCCATATTCCCCCAATGAAGATCAACTCGCCCCAGTCCATCGCTGCTGCGGAAGAGGTGTTCCGCAACTATGCAGGCAGTTGGACCGCCGCCCGCGAAGCCGCCTATCGCGACGCTGACGGCGTCTTGGTCATTCCCAAGCACCCGCGCGAAGCGCCAACGGCGCGCGATGAAGCGCCTCTCGTCGAAGGCCGCCGCAAAATCGGGTGACGTTCAGTTTCAACCTGGTTCTGGGACTTTTCCTGCTGGCGCCCGGTTTGGCGATCTTCGCCGGCGTTTATCATGGCGGCGAGCAAGGCCCCATACGGTCGCCACCTCCACCGCCGGGCTCGATCCTGGCGCTGGCCATCGTCACCGTCGGGGCGCTGATCGCCCACTTTGTCGGCGCCGCAGTCTTTCTGATCCAGGACGTCTATTGCGCCCAAGGCGGTTCTTGTCTGCGGGTCTCCTATGACCCTAACGCCTATGCGACGCTATTCAATGTCGCGTTGCTCAGGCAGCCGGTCACCGGGCTTGAGGCCTTCTCGCTTCTGTTCACCATCATCGCCCTGACAGCGGCGTCGTTTTTCATCACCCGCAGGATCGCCGCCGCACCCGCCACGGCGACGGCGTTGCGGGGCGTGCTCTACGGATGGCTGGCGGACGTCGTCGTCGCCAGCGGCGCCGACGAGGCCGTTCTGGCCTATGTCCTAAGCGACGTGCAGGATGATGGCACCCTCGTCGGCTATGAAGGCGTCGTGGCCAACATGACCACCAACGCCGACAAAGAGGTCACATCGGTCCTGCTGTCGAGCTGCGAAACGTTTTATCTTAGGGTTACGGCGTCAGGTGTGCTTCGCCGCAAGGCGATTCGCACGTCACGCATCCCGCAACTCTACCTCGACCGGTCGCGTATCAAGAATATCGCTTTTGAGCGCGTGCGCTTCAAACCCTAGCGCACGCGCGCAGCGCGCCCTATCCCATCGGGTAGAGGATATCCTTCGTCACCCCATCGATCGCCTTCAGCACCTCGGCGTCCAGGGTGATGTCGGCGGCGGCGACGATCTCGGCCACCTGGTCTATGTGGGTGGCGCCGACGATGGTGGAGGCGACATAGTCGTGCTGCTTGCTCCAGGCCGTGGCCAGGGTGACCAGGGACATCCCCGCCTCCGCCGCGATGGCCGCGAAGCGTTCGGTCGAGGCCATGGTCTTGTCGTTGACGAAGCGCTGGGCCATCGCCCCCTGCCGCCCGCCCATGGCCAGATAGGTGGAGAAGCGCGCCCCCTCGGGCCGGGCCCCGCCCTGGTACTTGCCAGACAGCACCCCGCCCGCCAGGGGCGAATAGGGGATGGCGCTGACCCCTTCCTGACGGCAGACCTGGGCCAGTTCGTCCTCGAACCGGCGGTTGTTCAGACTGTGGTTGTTCTGGATGGTCTCATAGCGGGCCAGCCCTTCGCGCTCGGAGACCGCCAGGCTCTTCATAAGCCCCCACGCGGTCTCGTTGCTGCAGCCGATCACCCGCACCTTGCCGGCTTCCACCAGATCGTCCAGCGCCCGCAGCGCCTCCTCATAGCGGGCGCCGTGGTCGGGCCAGTGGGTCTGGTAGAGGTCGACGTAGTCGGTGCCCAGCCGCTTCAGGCTGGCCTCGATGGCGCGGACGATATTGTGACGGTCCAGCGCCGTCATGCCCGCGCGCTGAGAGCCCCTGAGCCAGCCATGGCTCGGCCCGCAGACCTTGGTGGCCAGGATGATGGCGTCGCGGTCCTTGGTCTTCAGCCAGCGCCCGACGATCTCCTCGGTGCGGCCGGCCCATTCGTCCCTGGGCGGCACAGGATAGTTCTCGGCGGTGTCGAAGAAGTTGATCCCGGCTTCGAACGACGCATCCAGGATCCGGTGCGACATGGCTTCGTCGGCCTGAGACCCGAAAGTCATCGTCCCCATGCAGATCTTCGAGACATAGAGAGGGCTTTTGCCGAGACGCGCGTGCTGCATGAGAGATCCTTATACGGTCACCGCCAGATAGGCGCCGGCGGTGAGCGGCGCAACGGGGCGCTAACTCAAGCGGCGTAAGCCCTAAGCGCCTCCAGGCACAGCCGCACCCCTTCGCAGTCGGCCAAGGGGTCGGGCGCCACCACCACGAAAAAATTGCGCGCCTCGGCCCACAGCATCAGGCTTTCGGGCAGGCCGAAGTCCTCGATCTGCGCCCCATCGGCGTCGCGCCAGAGGCCATCCAGGCCCATCTGGGCCCCGAACAGCAAGTCCACCCGCCCCTGCAGCTCGGCCTCATCCTCGCTCATCACATTCATATAGGCGAAGACCGGCTTACCCAGGGCCGCCGCAAACCCGACCTCGAAGGCCGTGGCCGGATCGCAGCCGACCCCGCGCCAGGGGGTGAGGTTGGCGATCACCGCATCCGAGCGGCGCAGGCGGCCGAGGGCGTCGGCGTAGATCTCCCGCGCCGCCACCTCGCCATTGTCGGTGTCGATGGCGATCTGAGCCCGCCCGTCGAGCGGTTTGAGCCCCGCCGCCTCCACCATCCGGCGTTTCCTGTCCATCAGGTCGGGGGCCTCGGGCGCCCACTGGTCGGGTCCGGCGAGATAGATGGTGGCGAGACGGCGCATGGGGGGAGAGAGCCCGGATGGCGGGGGCGGGTCAAGGGCGGGCGGCGGGGCGAGGCGGAGATGATCGGCTGTGAGCACCGAGTTTTGGACAGTCTGCCAGCGACGGGTCGCGACCCGTTGCGGACGCTCATTAGTAACGGCATCGTTGCGTAAACATCTGGGACACGGCTATGTAGGCGCAAAACCCGGAGGGCTACCATTGCAGCAAACGCTCGTGATCTCCGCCCTCTGCTTCCTAGTGGGCAATATAGTCGGCTGGGTGGCGCGTTCGTTTTGCCGCTCATACCACATGAGCCGCGTGAAGACTTTCCAATTCAAGGATGTGCTACCAGACAAGGAACACCGCGCTCACGACCTCGTTCTTGAAAACTATAAAGACTGCCGGAGTCTGTTGCAAAAGAACATCGACATCATGGAGAGAAATGAGACGTATGTGATCGGGGCTATTGCCGCCGTCATCACGTTTGGTCTAGGTCAAAAGGACCAAACCTTCTTATTTTCTCAGGCAATCCTAGTGCTTTTGTTGGCAGTCGTGGGAACCTATCGTTGGAACGGGCTACGTCACGTTATTCATATCAGCGATGACTATTGCAGAAAGATTGAAGAGAATTTTCCCGTCACGGGGTGGGCGACTTACTATGAGGCGCATAGACTTGGAAAACTTGGTCGATCTCGAGAAGTGTTTTGGGCTGCGGTGGTGATATGCTCCATTATTTGGGCAGTCGTTTGTTGGAGATGGCCCTCCGTAGTAATGCAGAAGGATTCAGCATCAGTTAGTGCCTCAGTTGAGATTCTTGGGCCGCCACTGCTTCATGTCCATAGCGGTGGGTAGGCTGCTCTCCACCCTTCTTCGCCGTTCACAACGTCCGCTCCCGGCGACGGTGGGCGCTCCACCGGCCAGGCTCGCCCTTAAGGCCCATGGAGGAGATTGTCTGCGAGCGTTTGAGGGTGTCAAGGACGGCCCCGAAGGGGCCGCCGCGGAGCGGCGCTGCGCGTCCTTGACAGCCTCAAACGCCATCGCCGTATCATTCCACCATGGGCCTTAAGGGCTATTGGAACCACGGCTTCCACGGCAAGACTCTGGAGCCCCCTCCCGGCGGGTTCAGACCCAAAGCAGACTGCAAGCGACTAATTTTCTGCCTGTTGGAGCTTCCACCCGTAGATAGCGCGTAGGTCGCTCGTTCGCAGGCGCGTTTCCGCTTCGAGGCAGGCTAGTCTTGCGGGCCCCTCCCCCGTTCCGCCGCCGAAATAGGCACTGCTCTCAGCAGCGCAAGTGAGGTCGCGATACTTGAGCCAAGCCTGATGAGCTTCCGCCAAATTTCCACGGTCCTGGGGCGTAAGGATACGTTCGATTAACGCATATTCGGATTTCAATTCTTGATCGGCGGCCTGATAGGCCTGATCGAAACACTGGCCAGTCTCATAGTTTGTACGGGCGGCCTGGCATGGGTTTCCTGGGGCCTCCACGCGCTGCGCCCAGCAAGGGGCGCACCAGCTTCCGAGCCAAACGAGCGAAAATGCTAAAAGCACCGCGTGAGAGTGCATAACTCGACCATGCATATGTTTACTCTCCCAACCGCCAAACCCTACGGCGCCAACCGATACCCCCCCGCCTCCGTCAGCAGCAGCCGCGCAGCCGCCGCATCCTGCTCGATCTTTTGGCGCAGGCGATAGATGTGGGTTTCCAGCGTGTGGGTGGTGACGCCGGCGTTATAGCCCCAGACCTCTGAGAGCAGCTCTTCGCGCGCCACAGGCTTTCCCCCCGCACGGTAGAGGTATTTGAGAATATTGGTCTCTTTCTCGGTCAGCCGCACCTTCTTCTTGGCGGCGTCGAGCAGGAGCTTTTGCGCCGGGCGAAACTCGTAGGGTCCAAGGTGGAAGACGGCGTTTTCCGACTGCTCGTGGCTGCGCAGCTGCACCCGGATGCGGGCCAAGAGCACGGCGAAACGGAAGGGCTTGGCCACATAGTCGTCGGCCCCCGATCCCAGACCCGCGATGGTGTCGGTGTCGCTGGTGGCGGCGGTGAGCATGATGATGGGCGATTTCACCCCCTCGTCGCGCATCCGGCGGCAGGCTTCGCGCCCATTGATATCCGGCAAATCCACATCGAGCAGGATCAGGTCCGGCACGGCGGTCTTGGCGGCCGCGACGCCAGCCTCGCCGGTCGCCGCCTCGATCACGCTGAAGTCGTCCTCAAGGGCGATCTGTTCGGCCACGGCCGAGCGAAGGTCGTCGTCGTCGTCGATCACCAGGATGGTTTTGGATTGCGCCATAGGCTCGATCGTGTCCGGTTCGGTGTGCTCTATTAGAGATAGGAACGCGCGAGGCGAAACCCATGATCTTCACCGCCTTTTCCGATGGCCGCTTCGATCTGGGGAGCGACGTAACCCGTTGCGCCTTGGGAAGGGGCGGCGTGATCGCGGCGGAGGCGAAGCGGGAGGGCGACGGCGCCAGCCCCAAAGGCGTCTGGCCGATCCGCCGCCTCCTCTATCGGGCCGATCGCGGACCGCCGCCGCAGACGGCCCTGCCCTGCGCGCCGATCCAGCCAGACGATGGGTGGTGCGACGATCCGGCGGACGCCGCCTACAATCGCCCGGTGACCCATCCCTATCCCGCCAGCGCTGAACATATGTGGCGGGAGGACCATGTCTACGATCTCGTGGTCGTGCTCGGCCACAACGACGATCCGGTGATCCCCGGCGCGGGATCGGCGATCTTTCTACACCTGGCCAAACGCGACTATGGCCCGACGGAAGGTTGCGTGGCCCTGGCCCGCGCCGATATGGAGGCCCTGCTGAAGATGGCGCGACCGGGCGATTGGCTGGCGATAGACGCTTGAGCCGTGGGCGGGCTTCCATCAAGCTGGGCCGTTCGATGGAGAAGACGCATGAAGTTCGGTTTAGGGATTGTGGCGATGACGCTGCTGGGCGGTTCCGCCTACGCTCAACTGCCTGGAACGCCGCCGGCGATGCCGGACGGGCCGCCACCGCTCCTCGCACCCCAACTCGTCGCCACGGCTGAAAACCTCAGGGACAAGGCGCTGGAGGGCAATGCGGCCTATCCCCTGCTGGAAGGCCTCACCACCGAGATCGGACCCCGCCTGGCCGCCACCGACGCAGAGCACCGGGCCGCCGAATGGGCCGCGGCCAGGCTGAAGGCCATGGGCTTTGAGAACGTGCATCTTGAGCCCTTCAAAATGACCGCCTGGATCAGGGGGCAAGAGACGGCCGAAGTGGTCTCCCCCTTTCCCCAAAGGCTGGTGCTGACGGCCCTGGGCGGCTCGGTCGCCACCCCGCCAGAGGGAATCGAGGCGGAGGTCGCGATCTTCAAGACCTATGATGCGCTACTGGCCGCGCCCGTCGGTTCGCTCGCTGGCAAGATCGCCGTGGTCACCCAGCCTATGCCGCGCACCGGCGACGGGTCCGGCTACGGGGCCAGCTATCAGATCCGGGGCCTTGGCCCCAGCGAAGCCGCCAAGCGGGGCGCCGTCGCCTATCTGCTGCGCTCTCTGGCCACGGATGAGCGCCGCCTGCCCCATACGGGCACCTTGCAATACCTGCCGAACTTCTCGGGCGCCCCTGGCCGTCCCGCCCCCAAGATCCCCGCCGCCGCCCTCTCCGTCCCCGACGCCGAGCAGCTCGACCGCATGGCGCTGCGCGGCAAGCCGATCCGCATCCACCTGACCCTGACCCCCACCACGCAACCGGACGCCACCAGCTACACCGTCATCGGAGAGCTCAAGGGGCGCGAACGCCCTGACGAGGTGGTGCTGATCGGCGGCCACCTGGATTCCTGGGATCTGGGCACCGGCGCCATAGACGATGGGGCGGGGGTGGCCATCACCGCCGCCGCCGCCAAGCTGATCGCCGATCTGCCAGAGCGCCCTCGCCGCACCATCCGGGTGGCCCTGTTCGGAGCCGAGGAGGTGGGCCAGTCCAACGCCTCCTACGCCGCCGCCCATCCCGCCGCCGACCAGGCCCGGACGGTGATCGCCAGCGAGTGCGATTTCGGGGCCGATCACATCTATGCGGTAGACCTGCCTAAGGGCGCGGCGGCGTCGAGCTTTGGACGCAGCCTTGGACGGGTGATCGCCCCCATCGGGGCCTTCGTCTCCAGCGAGACGGCCAAGGACGGCGGGGCCGATCTGGAAAGCCTGGTGGGCGTGCCCTTGGCGCAGCTGGCTCAGGACGGAACCCGCTACTTCGACCTGCACCACACGGCCGACGACACCCTGGACAAGATCGACCGCGCCCAGATGAACCAGAACGTCGCCGCCTGGGCCGCCTTCACCTATCTGGCCGCCGACAGCGACGTGGACTTCCGCGCCCTGGCGGCCAAGCCTTAGGGACCAAGCGCTGGAGGGTGAGGTGAGTTTAGTCGGCGCTTAGC
This sequence comes from Caulobacter sp., assembly GCA_026225565.1. Taxonomy (GTDB): domain Bacteria; phylum Pseudomonadota; class Alphaproteobacteria; order Caulobacterales; family Caulobacteraceae; genus CAIOYC01. Next base: position 8,411 of record JAMFTA010000211.1, read on the forward strand.
CTGACCGGCCGGACCCGCCCTTAAGTCCATGGATGCGATTGTCGGCGAGCGTCTGATGGTGTCGCCGTATCGTTCCACCATGGGTCTTAGGGGCTATTGGAACTGCCGCTTCAGACTAGAGCAGTTTCCGAGCCTGCTGACTCGGAAGGGGATTCCCAAACGGTCGCGGGTCTGATTCGGGATGGATGCTGGTGTGAGGAGGCCAGCATGCATGGCCAAGCCCCTTTCAGTTGACCTGCGAG
>JAMFTA010000212.1 GCA_026225565.1 Caulobacter sp.
GGCCGAGAGCCGCTCGCCTAAGGCCCCGCGCCCGTCCTGGGCTGCGCGCCCCCCGAAGTCCCGACCGAAATGCAACAAGGCGACGCCCCTAAACCGTCCCGCCCCGGCACATCCGGAAGGCGATCAGAGAAGGCTTGGCAAAGCGGGCGCCGCCAGGTCAGCCCCGCTCCCTGGTCTTTAAAAACGCCACCTTGGGATAGCGGTCGGCGACATAGCCCACCTCCCACGCCGTCTTGCCCAGAAACACAGGGGCCTCGTCGATGTCTTGCGCCATCTGGGGACGGTGCTTGCCCATGAAGTCTTCCAGGTCGGCCTTGGCCCCGGAAATCCAGCGGGCCTCGGCATAGGGCGAGGGCTCGAAGATCACTTCCAGCTGGAATTCGTTGGACAGGCGGTCGGCCATCACCTCGAACTGCAGCTGGCCGACCGCCCCGACGATGAAGTCCGCGCCGATCATCGGGCGGAACAACTGGGTGACCCCTTCTTCGGCCAGGCCATCCAGCGCCCGCTTCAGGTGCTTGGCCTTCAGGGGGTCCTTCACCCGCACGCGGCGGAGGATCTCGGGGGCGAAGTTGGGGAGGCCCGCGAAACGCACCGCGCCCGTCTCCGACAGACTGTCGCCTACCCTGAGGACCCCGTGGTTGGGGATGCCGATGACGTCGCCGGCGAAGGCTTCCTCGGCCAGCTCCCGATCGGAGGCCAAAAACAGCATGGGGTTGTGGACGCTGAGCTGACGGCCGGTGTTCTGCACCTTCAGCTTCATGCCGCGCTCGAACTTGCCCGAGCAGAGGGAGACGAAGGCGATGCGGTCCCGGTGGTTGGGGTCCATGTTCGCCTGCACCTTGAAGACAAAGCCGGTGACTTCCGCGTCGCCGGGGGCCACGTGGGTCTCGATCCCGGCGCGGGTGACGGCCACGGTCTTGGGCGGGGGGGCGTAGGCGCCGAGCACGCCCAAAAGCTCATTGACGCCGAAATGGCGGAGCGCCGAGCCGAACAGCACCGGGGTCATGTGCCCCTCCAGGAAGGACTGCGGGTCGAAAGGCTTACTGGCGCCCATGACCAGCTCGGCCCCCTCCTCCACCTCTTCCTGCTCGTCCGGCTGCAGCACCCGGGCCATGGCGTTGGAGCCGAGCTTCACCGGCGCCTCCGCGTCGCCTGAGCGGGTATAGGGCTGGAAAGCTTGCTCACGCAGGTCGATCACCCCCCGAAAACGGTTGCCCGAGCCCGCCGGCCAGTAGAGGGGCGCGGGGTCCAAAGCCAGCTTGGAGCCGATCTCGTCCAGCAAGGCGAACGGGTCCAGCGCCTCGCGGTCCATCTTGTTGATGAAGGTGATGATGGGGATGTCGCGCAGGCGGCAGACCTCGAACAGCTTCAGCGTCTGCGGCTCGATGCCCTTGGCGGCGTCCAGCACCATCACCGCCGCGTCGGCGGCCGTCAGGGTCCGGTAGGTGTCCTCCGAAAAGTCTTCGTGGCCGGGGGTGTCGAGCAGGTTGAACTGCAGCCCCTCGTGCTCGAAGGTCATCACCGAGGCGGAGACCGAGATCCCCCGCTCCTTTTCGATCTTCATCCAGTCCGAACGGGTGCGCCGAGCCTCCCCCCGGGCCCGCACCGCGCCGGCCTGGCGGATGGCGTCGCCGGCCAGCAAGAGGTGCTCGGTCAGGGTGGTCTTGCCGGCGTCGGGGTGGGAGATGATGGCGAAGGTCCGCCGACGGGCGGCCTCAAGAGCAAGCGAAGCGGTCATCGGCGGGGTTTAGCAAGTTCGGCCCGGCGCGTCGAACGAGACGGCGGCGGCAAATGATTGACTTAGTCAACTTTCTTGGCGAAAAAACCCCATGGATGACGCCATAGCCTCCGTCCGCGCCTTCAACCGCTTTTTCACCCGCCACGTGGGCGTGTGGAATCCCGACTTCCTCGGCGCCAATATGACGCTGGTGGAGGCGCGACTGCTGTTCGAAATCGCGCAAGGCGATGGCGCGGTGGCCAGCGACCTGCAGGCCGCGCTGGACATGGACGCCGGATTCGCCAGCCGGATGCTCCGGCGCCTGGAGGCGCGCCACTGGATCGTCAGGACGCGCAGCCAGGGCGACGGCCGCCGCCGGCCAATCGCCTTGACAGCCGAGGGCCGGGCCGTGTTCGAGGATCTGGACCGGCGGCAACGCGGTCAGGTCCAGGCCGTGCTGGATCGTCTCAGCCCCTCGCAGCGCAACGATTTGGCGGCGGCGCTGAGCACGGCGCGCCTGTTGATGGGCGACCGTACAAGCCGCGCCTTCACCCTACGCACTTTCCGCCCAGGCGATGTGGGCATGATCGCCGCCCGGCAAGCCATCCTCTATGGCGAAGTCTATGGCTGGGGCCCGCAGATCGAGGTGATCGAGGCGGAGGTCGTCGCCGCCTTCATCCGGGGCTTCAAGCCCGGCCGCGAACAATGCTGGGTGGCGGAGATCGACGGCGCCATGGTGGGATCGATCTTCCTCACCGACGAAGAGGAAGGTCTCTCGCGACTGCGGCTCCTCTACGTCGAGCCGACCGCGCGCGGCCTGGGGGTGGGAGACGCCCTGGTCTCCACCTGCATCGCCTTCGCTCGGGGGGTCGGATACCGCGCCATCACCCTATGGACGCACACGGTCCTGGAGAGCGCCCGCCGCATCTATGCGGCCCATGGCTTCAACATCGTGGAGGTTCACATTCACGACCAGTTCGGCGAACCCGAGCAGAGCGAAACCTGGCGGCTGGATATGGCGTAGTGGCGGGACGACGCCATCGCC
>JAMFTA010000213.1 GCA_026225565.1 Caulobacter sp.
CCTGCGGTGACGCCGGTGTTCATGCACTTGGCCAGGGACGAGACCGGGGCAGCGCCCGCGCAGGTGTCGGTGACGGCAGCGGTGCTGATGCTGAGGGGTTGGAACAGCTCCACCACATTGGGCGCCCGCACCGCCCGGTTGTAGCCGCCGCGAAAGCTGATCTCGGTATTCATGGCGTAGGTGAGCGAGGCCTTATAGGTGTTGGCGCTGCCCGAGATGTTATAGCCCGAATAGCGGTAGGCGAGATCGAGCGACAGGCTGTGGATAAAGGGCCGGTCGCTGGCGATGGGGACCAGACCCTCGATGAAGACCTCCTTCACATTGGTGCTGCCTTGGGCGGGGCGACGCTGCCGAAACCCGCCAGGTCGCCGGCTACGATATTGGGGCTGGAGACCAGGTTGATCTGATCGCGTCGATACTCCGCGCCAAAGGCCAGCGAGACCGGACGCGTGGCGAAGGGGCTCTTGACGCCCCAGTCGCCGAGATCCCCGTTTAAGGTTCCGCTGACTACCGTTTGTTTCACCGCCCCGGTCTGCAGGCCGCTGGCCATATCGTAGGCGGCGGCCGCCTGGCTGATCTGACCGACCTGGAAGATGTTCAAGGGCACGCAGGCGGCATTGCCGGAAATGCAGGTGGGGACGCCGTTCACATTGCGCACCAGGAGCGCGTCCTGAGTATGGGCGACGGAGACGTCGTTGGTCTCCCTATCCCGATAGTCCACTACCCCGTACTGGCCGTAGAGGTCGAAGCTCCAGCCGTGGCTGAGTTCGGCCTTCAGGCCCAGAACGCCGCGATAGTCGGTGTGGTCCAGGTCGTAGTAGCGCTCAAAGCCCGGCACGACGATCCGCCGGGCGATGATGCCGCTGAACACCTTGGTGGCGCTGCCGGCATTGACGCCGCAGAGGGCGGTGGCTTGCGCGGCGCTGAGGAAGGGGTTGTCGCAATTGATGGTGTAGGTGCGGTTGGAGTTGATGCCGGCCGGGGCGATCTGGGCCCGGGTCTGGTCGTCCATAAACATGAATTCTGCATAGGCGGTGGTTTTGGGCGTCAAGGCGTAATCGGCGAAGCCGCCGGCGGTATAGCGCTTGTCCTGACGCTGCAGATTGGTCTCGGCGTTGGAGTTGTAGTTCAGGGCGGTGGAGTAGGGGACGAAGGTCGCCGTGCCATTGGGGTTGGCCGATACCCCCGTGCCGGTCCCACCCACCCGGATGCGGCCAAAGGCGCTGGTGCCCGAGCCGACGCAGGCGTGGGTGTCGAAGGGCAGGGCGCCGCTGGTGGTGCCGACGCCGCAGGCGCTGAAGTCCCGGTCCGATTCGCTGATCGGATCGGTGCTGCGATAGCCGAAAGAGCCGGTGAGGTTGCCGCGGTGGTCGGGGGTGTCGCTGCCGGCAGCCAGGGTGACTGTGTGGGTCAGGCCGTCGAATTTGTCGCCGGGAACGGCGATGCCCGCCGCCTTCAATTCGCTCTGGGCGGCTCCGTTGTTGTTGTCATGCTGGTCGGCGGAGAATTGGTAATCGACCATCGCCCCGTTCAGATGGCGGTTGAGCTTGAAATTCACCACCCCGGCCACGGCGTCCGAACCATAGGCGGTCGAGGCCCCGCCGGTCAGCACCTCCACCGAGGAGACCATGGCCGAAGGGATGAAGTTCACGTCGGCGTAGGGCAGGAGTGGATCTCCCGGCATCAGGCGGCGGCCGTCGATCAGCACCTCGGTGCGCTGGGGCCCGAGGTCGCGCAGATTCAGGGTGGCGATGCCGGAAGTGCCAAAGGTGGATTGGCCGCCGATGTTGCTGCCGGAAATCTGCGGCAGGCGGTTAAGCAGGATCTCCGCATTGGCCGTTCCCTCCAGCGTCAGTTCCCGGGCACTGACTGAGAGCAACGGGCTAGAGCTGGAAAGGCCCGGCGCCTTCAGCCGCGAGCCGGTGACCACCACCTCCGCCATGTTCGTGGTTCCAGCCGCCGCGTCCGACGCCCGGCCGATGGGCGCAACCTGAGCCAGCAAGGGCGTCGGCGCCGCGAGGCAGCGGATAGCGACTGAGGTTTTTCAGGAAGGATCGAATCGTCATGGCAGCCCCCGTTTGGTTCAGTGGCCGCTTTTTGTTTAAGTGAAACGTTTCATTCTATCGCGGTTTTGTGAAACTTTCGGATTTAGGCTGCCTGTCTGGCGGTACATCGAGGAAGCGTGGTAGGGGCCAAGACGATAGCACCTATATAGATATACATGTTAATTCAGCATGATAATCCGTTCACTCAGCAAGAGGACGCGGATGCGGCTTCCGCGCGAGCCATGCCTGGTCGATCGGTTTTTCACTCGAACAGAGATTGCTTAATGGATTAAGTCGGTACCTCTCTTCATAAGATGGCGTCATTGAATTGTGGGATAGGCCATGACGAACAGCGCCCTTAAACGGATCACCCTGAAAGAGCTGGCCAAGGCGGCGGGGGTTTCTGTGGCCAGCGCCTCATACGCCGTCAATGGCGCCGGATCCCTGGGCGACAGCACTCGCGCGCACATCCTGAAGATCGCCGCGGAGTTGGAATACCGTCCCAATCAGCTGGCCAAGGCGATGAAGACCGGGCGCACCGGGGCGATCGGCCTAGTGGTGCCCGATCTGACAAACCCTTTCTTCCCCAACCTCGCTCAGACGGTGATCCAGACGGCTCGGCGCAGCGGCGTCAGCGTCTTCATCGCGAATACGGAAGGCTCGGCCGATCAAGAGCGTAAGTCCGTCAGCCTTCTGGTGGAGCGCGGCATCGACGGCCTGATCTGGTTTCCCATCGTCGATACCGACACGGTCGGCCCTTTGCTGCGCGGCACGCCCGTGGTGGTGCTGGACCGAAACCTTTCCGGCTACGACCTGATCCAGGCGGACTATGGGCGGGGGGGCGAGTTGGCCGCCGCGCACCTGATCGCTTTAGGCCATCGCCACATCGGCGTGGTCACAGGCCCTCTGGATGCTTGGAGCGCGCGGCAAAGGGCGAACGCGGCGATTGGCTACATCCGCGCCCAAGGCAGTCTGGCGTGGAGCGTCGAGGGGGCCTTCTCGCCCGACCTCGACCCGGCCATCACCAAGGTCTTGGATGAGAGTCGCGCCACGGCGGTGATCGCCGGGGCCGACCTCATCGCCATCGGCGTTATCCGCCATCTTCAGTCCAAGGGCGTGGCGGTGCCTGGCGAGGTGTCGGTGATCGGCTTTGACGACATCCCCTGGGCTCAGCTCAACACCCCCGCCTTGACCACCATCGAGATGCCGGTGGAGGAGATGGCTGTGGCGGCGGTGGAGACCCTGCTGCGCCGCATTGAAAAGCCGAGCGAGCCGCTCCGGCGCGTCGTCTTCAACGTGGCGCTGGTTGAGCGGGCGTCGGTCGGCTCCCTCAGCAGCGAGGCGACGATTCAGGTTGACGAGGGGGGCATCACGCTAGGGAGGTTAAAGTAGACTGCTCCGCAATGCTGGAAATCCGATCGCCGATATCGGCGGGTCGCGAGCCAAGGGCTCTGCTGATGACGATGAACTCGACCATGTCCAGGCGCCGCTCACCCACTTCGATCTTTGAGATGGCGGATTGGGGCACGCCGAGTTGCTCGGCCAATTGCCTTTGAGAGAGGCCCTTGTCTTCCCGGCTGCGGATCAGCCCATCGAGAAGTTGTCGGTATTCGGAGGTGAACGGCGTCTTCAGCACTTTGGGTCAGCGTCCTTGGGATTTCAGGATGGCGTCCAGTCGCGGATAGACGCGGCGGGCGTTGGTTTCGAACACCTTGTGCTTGTCGGCGTCCGGGATCGTCAGCGCGTCGATGTAGCGCTTGGTGTCGTCGAAATAGTTGCCAGTTTCCGGGTCGATGCCGCGCACCGCGCCCACCATTTCCGAACCGAACAGGATGTTGTCGATATCGATCACCTTGAAGAGGAGGTCGA
>JAMFTA010000214.1 GCA_026225565.1 Caulobacter sp.
AGGTGACCGAAAAAGCCAGCTTCATCGACGATCTGGGTGCGGACAGTCTCGACAATGTCGAGCTGGTCATGGCCTTCGAGGAAGAGTTCGACATCGAGATTCCCGACGACGCTGCCGAACATATCCAAACCGTAGCCGACGCGGTGAAGTTCATCCAAGAGCGACTGGGGGCTTAACCCCAGCCTGGCTTGCGCCCTCCCACGTCAATCGCGACATATAGGGACGCTCCTTCCGGTCTAGGTTAGATCGGGAGGACTTCGGGCGTCGGGTCGTCTGATTAAGGAGCGCGAATGCGTCGAGTCGTTATCACCGGCATTGGTCTCGTTACGCCGCTTGGCGCAAACGTGGACGTGACGTGGAAGAATATTCTGGCCGGAAAGTCGGGGGCGGGACGAATCACCGCTTTCGACGCTGCCGACTACGGTTGCCAGATCGCCTGCGAAGTGCCGCGCATCGATGGGCGCGGCGGCGGCGGGCCGGATGTCGAGGGATCCTTCGATCCCGATCAAACCCTTTCCAATAAAGAACGCCGTCGGGTCGACGATTTCATCCTCTACGCCATCGCCGCCGCCGATGAGGCGGTCAAGGACGCTGGCTGGACGCCCGAGGGCGAGGAGGAGCGCGAGCGCACCGGGGTGATCATTGGCTCGGGCATCGGCGGGCTGAACGCCATCGCCGACACCGCCATCGAGCTGGAGCACAAGGGCCCCAGGCGGATCAGCCCCTTCTTCATCCCCTCAGCCCTGATCAACCTGGCCTCTGGCCACGTCTCCATCCGCTATGGCTTCAAGGGCCCCAACCACTCGGTGGTCACCGCCTGCGCCACCGGCGCCCACGCCATCGGCGATGCGGCCCGAATGATTAGATATGGCGACGCCGACGTGATGATCGCCGGTGGGGCCGAGGCCGCCGTCTGCAAGCTCGGCATCGCCGGCTTCGTCGCCTGCCGCGCCATGTCCACCAAGTTCAACGACACGCCGGAAAAGGGGTCGCGCCCCTACGACAAGGACCGCGACGGCTTCGTCATGGGCGAAGGCGCCGGCATACTGGTGGTGGAGGAATACGAACACGCCAAGGCCCGCGGCGCCAAGATCTACGCCGAGGTGAAGGGCTATGGCCTTTCCGGCGACGCCTATCACATCACCGCCCCGGTCGAAGACGGCAACGGCGGCCAGCGGGCCATGAAGGCGGCGTTGAAGGATGCGGGCCTTGCGCCCTCAGCCATCGACTACGTCAACGCCCACGGCACCTCCACCATGGCCGACGGCATCGAGCTGGGCGCTGTCGAGCGGCTCTTGGGCGATCACGCGCCCAATGTCTCGATGTCCTCCACCAAGTCGATGACCGGCCACCTTCTGGGCGCGGCGGGGGCGATCGAGGCGATCTTCTCAATCCTCGCTCTGCGCGACCAGATCGTGCCGCCGACCATCAATCTGGATAATCCGGACGTCACCACCCGTATCGACCTGGTGCCCCATGTGGCGCGCAAGCGGAAGGTGGACGTGGCCGTCTCCAACAGCTTCGGCTTTGGCGGCACCAACGCCTGCATCGTCTTCACCAAGGCCGAGTGAGCCGGGCGATGCCGCCCCGCCGGCCGGTCGATCGCAACAAACTCCGCCCGGGGGCGAAACCGCCCCGTCGGCGTTGGCTGCAAAGCCTCTCCAGCGCCCTGGTCACCCTGATCGTCATCGGCGTCCTGGCCTTGGGCGTCTCCATATGGGCGCTCAGAGCCGCCGGCCCGCCAGCCCGCCAGGGCGGCGCCACCACAGTGATCCTGCGCAAGGGCGCGGGCGTCTCGGAGGTGGCCGGGGACCTGGCCCAGGCGGGGGTGATTCGCTCCGCCGCCGTCTTCATCGCCGCCGCCGAGATCACCCGCGCCGCGCCGAAACTGAAGGCCGGCGAATACGCCTTTCCCTCGCGCGCCTCCCTGGCCCAGGTGCTGCGAAAGATCCGCAGCGGCGATATCGTGCATCACCGGATCACCATCGCCGAGGGGCTGACCTCCCAGCAGGCGGTCGATCTGATCAATGGGTCGGACGTGCTGGTGGGCCAGATTCCCACGCCGCCCGAGGGCTCGATCCTGCCGGAGACCTATGACGTCACCCGCGGCGAACAGCGCGCCGCCGTGTTGCAGAAGATGATGGACGCCCGCGACCGGGTGGTGAGCGAGCTTTGGGCGCACCACAAGCCCGGCCTGCCGTTCCAGACGGCGGATCAGGCGGTGATCCTGGCCTCTATCGTCGAGAAGGAGACGGCCCTGCCCGGAGAGCGGCCCCGCGTCGCCGCCGTCTACGTCAACCGGCTGCGGCTAGGGATGCGGCTGCAGGCCGATCCCACCGTTATCTACGGCATCACCGGCGGCCTGCCGCTCGGCCGGGGCATCCGGGAATCTGAGCTTCAGGCGCTCAATCCCTACAACACCTATGCGGTGGCCGGCCTGCCGCCGGGGCCGATCGGCAATCCGGGACGCGCCTCCCTGGCCGCGGCGATGGATCCGCCCGACACCAAGGAGCTCTACTTCGTCGCCGACGGTTCGGGCGGCCACGCCTTCGCCGCCACCAACGAGGAGCAGGCCAAGAACGTCCTGAAGTGGCGCCAGATCGAAAAGGATCGGCAACAGGCCGCCGCCCATTCGCCGCCGTCACTCAGCCCGTCCGAGCATCGCTGAGGTGGCGATCTCGGGCATGACCGGCTTTGCGCGGCGGGACGGCGCCCACGGGGGCTGGATCTGGGCCGTTGAGGCGCGCTCGGTGAACGGGCGGGGCCTGGAGGTGCGCTATCGCGGGCCCCCGGGCTTTGACGCCCTGGAGCGGGCGGTGCGGGACGGCGCCCAGGCCCGCTTCACTCGGGGGCAGATCACCGTCGGCCTCACCGGCAAGCCGGCCGAGGCTCAGGGCCGGCTGCGCATCAACACCGCCGAACTGGAACGGCTGATAGAGACGGCCCGCGCCTATGTGGATCGCGGCGAAGTGGCGGCGCCGCGCTTTGACGGCCTTCTGGCGCTGCGGGGCGTCTTGGATGCGGGCGAGGCGGAAGATGACGCCGACACCCGCGCCGCAGTCGAGGAGGCCATGGCCAAAAGCCTGGCTGAGGCTCTCGACGGGCTGAAGACGGCCCGCGACGACGAGGGCGCGGCCCTGGGCGGACTCCTGAGCGACATGGTCGATCGCATCGCCGGCTTGACCGCAGGCGCGGAAATCCATGCGGCAGGCCAGCCGGCTATTCTCAAGGACCGCTTCGAGAAGCGGATCGCCGAGCTTTTGGGCGAGCGCACCGGCTTGGAAGACCGCATCGTGCAGGAGGCGGCGCTGATGGCCGCCAAGGCCGACGTGCGCGAGGAACTGGATCGGCTGACCGTACATGTGGACGCGGCGCGGGCGCTGTTGGCCGGCCCGGGCGCGGTCGGGCGCAAGCTCGATTTCCTGACCCAGGAATTTATGCGCGAGGCCAACACCCTCTGCTCGAAATCGGCGGTCTCCGCCTTGACGACCCAGGGTTTGGACCTCAAGGCCGTGATCGAACAGTTTCGCGAGCAGGTCCAGAATGTTGAATGACGAGCGCCATCGGCGCGGGTTGATGATGATGATCGTCGCCCCGTCCGGGGTGGGCAAGACCTCCCTGACCCGGCGCCTGGTGGCGGATCATTCCGATCTCCACCTGTCGGTCTCCGCCACCACCCGCGCCCCGCGTCCCGGCGAACATGAAGGGCGCGACTACCACTTCGTGGACCCGCAAACCTTTGAGGCCATGGTCGCCGACGACGCCTTCCTGGAGTGGGCCGAGGTCTATGAGCATCGCTACGGCAGCCCCAAGGAGCCGATCATGGCGGCGCTGGAACGGGGGGAGAGCACCCTGTTCGATATCGACTATCAGGGCGCCATGAAGATCCGCGCCCATGCGCCGCGAGACGCGGTGACCGTCTATGTGCTGCCACCGTCGATCGCCGAGATGAGCCGGCGCTTGCACGCCCGTTCCCAGGACTCCGAGGAGACCATCAGGATGCGGCTCAGCCGGGCCAAGAGCGAGGTCGCCCAGTGGGAGGACTTCGATTACGTGATTCTCAATGACGATTTCGACCGGGCCTACGCGGAATTGGCCCACATCTACCACGCCGAGCGGTTGCGCAGCTCTCGCAACCTGTGGGTCAACGGCGTGGTGGAGCGGCTGATCGACGAGGCGAGCTAGCGGTTCTCGCTGTCGAGCGAGGCCCCCGCCAGACGCAGGAAGCCGGCGATGTCGATGGTTTCCGCCCGGGCGTTGGGATCGATCCCGGCCCTTGCGCAAAGGGCTTCGCCGCCGAGGGTCTTCAGGCTGGAGCGCAGCATCTTGCGCCGCTGGCCGAAGGCGGCGGCGGTGACCTTCTCCAGGGCGGCGATAATCGCGGGCGGCGGCCGGTCGGCGCGCGGCTGCAGGAAGGCCACCGCCGAATCGACCCTGGGCGGCGGGGTGAAGGCGCGGGCCGGCAAGGTCATGGCCACCCGCGTTTCAGCAAGCGCCTGGGCCAGCACCGACAGCCTCCCGTAAGCTTCCGCCCCGGCCGTCGCGGCGATGCGCTCGGCCACCTCCTTCTGGAACATCAGCGTCATGGAGGCGGGGGTGAAGGCGCCCGTCAGCCAACGCACCAAGAGCGCCGTTCCCACATTATAGGGCAGGTTGGCGACGATTTTGGGGGTCAGGCCGGGGGCCAGGGCCGTCGCCAGGGCCGCCTCATCGGCCTTCAGGGCGTCGCCCTCGATCACCGTCAATCGGCCGTCGGCAGCTTCGGCCAGCTCGGTCAAAAGCGGAATAAAGCGCTTATCCTTTTCGATGGCGATGACGTGGGCGGCGCCTTCGTCGAGCAGGGCGCGGGTCAGGCCGCCAGGGCCAGGGCCCACTTCGATCACCACGCATTGTTCGAGGGGCCCGGCGATGCGGGCGATCTTGCGGGTGACGTTGAGGTCGAGAAGGAAATGCTGGCCGAAGCGCTTGTCAGCCAGGAGATCGTGATCGGCCAAGGCTTCGCGCAGCGGCGGCAGGTCAAGCAGAGCCATGCTAGCGGCCGAGCGGGCGGGCGGCGTCTCGGCGTGCTGCCATCTCACCGGCTATCCGAACCGCGGCGATCAGGCTGTCGGCGCGCGCCAGGCCTCGTCCGGCGATGTCGAAGCCCACCCCGTGATCGGGGGAGGTGCGCACGATGGGCAGGCCGAGGGTGACGTTGACGCCACTCCAGAAGTCGATGGTCTTGATCGGGATCAATGCCTGGTCGTGGTAGAGGCAGATGGCGGCGTCATAGCCGGTGCGGGCGCTTTCGTGGAAGAGGGTGTCTGCGGGGCGTGCATCGCTGCAGGAAACCCCCAGTTCCCGCAGTTGGGCGGCGGCGGGGTTGATGATGTCGATCTCCTCGCGGCCCAGCGCGCCCCCTTCGCCGGCGTGGGGATTGAGGGCGGCGAGCGCCAGATGCGGCCGGGCGATGCCGAAGTCGCGCCGCAGCGCATCGGCGGCGACCAGGCCGGTCCGCACGATGGCGTCGGTGCTGAGGCCGCCGATCGCCTCGGCCAGGGCGGCATGGATGGTGACCAGCACCACCCGCAGATCCCGCGCCGCCAGCAACATCACCGGGCCGCGTTCGCCGTCGTAGGGGGCGCCGGCGGTCAGTTCGGCCAGAAATTCGGTGTGGCCCGGAAATTTGAAGCCGGCGTCGTAGAGGGGGGCCTTGGCGATGGGGCCGGTCACCAGGCCCGAAACGCCGCCGGAAAGGGCCAGGCCCACCCCGGTCTCGATCCAGCGGATCACCGCGCCGGCGTAGCTGGAGGAGGGCTTGCCGGCCACCACGGGGGTGTTCAGGGGCAGGTCCAGCACCGGCAGGGCGTCTTCGAAGATGGTCTGCGCCAGATCCGGCCCGCCGACCCGGCGAACCGCGACGCCGCTCTGCACCCCGGCGGCGGCGACCACGGCGTCGTAATCCCCCACCACCATGAAGGCGGGGCCGTCATGGCGCAGGGTGAGCCAGGCCTTGGCGATGATTTCCGGGCCGATCCCGGCGGGATCGCCCAGGCTGAGCGCTAAGGGGCGCGGCTTTGCGGCCGCAAGGATCACCGGCTTTCGATCGTCGCGGAGTTTCTCAGGTCGCGAAGAAACCGGCGCGCCACCATGGACAGCTGCTCGCCATAGAGGCGGTTTTCCAGATCGTCGTGGGACGGAATCTTAGAGCCCGACGCCCGGCGCGAGCACAGCGCCACCAGGTGCAGCCCGGCGTTAGTGCGTACCGGACCGCCGATCTGACCGACCTTCAGGGTGTCGACCACCGTCTTGAAGGCGGGAGACAGTTCGGAGATGTCGGTTTCCCCGAGATCGCCCGCGACCACGCCGTCGAGCTTGGCCGCCTGTTTGTCCAGATCGGCGCAGGTGGTGAAACTTGTCTTCAGGGTATCGAGCTTGGTCTGGGCTGCGGCCACCACGTCGGGCGCGGCGTCGGCGGGAATACGCACCGCCGCCTGCTTCAGGTTCACCAAGGTGGCGCCGGCGCCGGCGCGTTTGTCGCGAAGCAAGAGGATATAGACCCCCGCCTCGGTCGGCACCGGGGGCGAGAGCTGCCCCGGACGCATGGCTTCCAGCACCGCTTCCAGCGCCGGTTGCACATCGCCCGAGACCAGCCAGCCCGCATCGCCCCCATTGGCGGCGGTGGGCAGGCCTGAAAACTGCCGGGCGACGGCGGGGAAGGGCGCGCCCTGTTTGATCTGGGCGATCAGTTGCGCGGCGCCGTCCTCGGCCTGTTGCAGGCCGCCGACCCGCGCAGCCTCAAGATAGATCTCGCTGACCAGATATTGCGGCTTTTCCGCCGAAGCCTGGGTGCGGGCCTCGGCCGCGGCGATCTGCTCGTCGCCGATGCGGATGGAGGAGCCGAAACGCCCCCCCATGTAGCGCCGCCAGGCCATCTGGGCGGCCAGTTGATCGCGAAGGTTGGCCGGGTTGACGCCCGCGGCCTGCAGGGTGGAGACCAGCTGCTCGCGCTTGACGTTGTTCTGCTGCGCCATGCCGTCGATCTCCTCATCGAGCTCCTTGGAGGAGGGTTCGAGGTGCAGATCCTTTTGCTTTTCCTCCACGTGCCTGATTTCTTGCATCTCCAGATGCTCGTCCACGAGGCTGCGCAGGGCTTCTTTCTGAATTTCCGCCAGATTCTGCTCAGTGGGCTGAACGCCGCTGGTCACCATCAAGAGCAGCATCCGCTGACGAAGATCGTAGGTGGAGATGACCTCGTCGTTGACCACCGCCGCGACGCTTTCGCCCAGCTGGCCGCGGACGGGCGTGGGCGCGGCCGCCGCCGCAGGTTGGGCGAAGGCGGGATAGGCTAACCCAAAGGTCGCGGCAAAGCCGAGCACCGCGTTACGCGTCAAACTCATGACAGATCGTCGTCCTATGCGGCATTTTGCCTGATGGGGGGTCATCGTGATCCCTCGCGGTTCGCTTTGGTTGCCGGAGTCAGCGTACCGCCCAATGTGTTGAGTGTTAGGCGAATGCCGAGGGAGTCTGAGGGACCGATGGTCGCGCTATAGGTTTCATCGTGGGTGTAGATCAAATCGACGCGAACGCATTCATCTTGATAGAATAGTCCAAATTGCGCCATCGGCCAAACCGGGTGGAATTGACCGTTGGTCTCAAAGCCGACGAAGTCATGGGTGGCGTTGGCGGTGACGCCCCAATTCTTGGTGACGAGCCAGGTGGCGCTGATTTCAGCATTCTCCACCCGCCCGATCACCGAGGTAGCGTTCACCACCGGGGCGCCGCCGAAGGGGGAGGGGCAATAGTCGACGTTGCCGACGGTTTGCAGTTGGGGCGCCACGCAGCCCACCTGCACCAGGCCGTTCTGCTCATAAAGGTAGCGCACGGAAGCGGAGAGGCGGCCGAAGCTGAAGTTGGCGCCGGCTTCCTCGCGCTTGACGCTCCAGTCGTGACCATCCAGGCGCGCCCGGTTGAACAAGGACACCCCGGCGAACGGCGTCACCGCGACGGCGGTCACCCAGTCCGACGACGTTCCCTGCAGGCCCGATTGGGGGGAGAAGACCAGGTCCGGCTGGCTTCTGAAGGTGCGGCCCACCAGGAAGCTGGCGCTGCGCCCGCCGGTGAGATCCAGGGTGGCGCGGGCGCCGAAATTGGCCCGAGCGCCCCCTTCGGCCAGATCGTAGCCGGAGAAGCGGTTGATGGAGAAGAGGTTGCTCTCGTCATACTCGAACGAGACGCTGTCCTCATTGGGCACGTTCGGGTCGAACTTCACCCGATTGGCGTAGACGAGCTGGGCCAAGGGCTCCAGCACCAGGGAGCCGCCCCAGAGGGGCTTTAGGAAGGGCCAGCTGAGGTTCGCGCCCACGGTGCCGAGGCTGCGGGTGTCGTTGGTCTTGGCGGGGGTCAGGGCGTTGGCGATGCCGGTCTGCAGCGTGCCGTCGTTGATGGAGAAGTAGTCGAAGCGGGCGTCGGCGAAGGGCTGCACCCGGATGCCGCTGGTGAAGGTGTAGGTGCTCTGCCAATTGGCCTCGCCGTTGGCGCTGCGGCTGTCGCGATAGCTCAAGGACGAGAATAGATCGCCCGCCGTCGCTGTCGGCCGCGCCGTCTGCACCGCGCCGTGATAGATGTAGGGCTGCGGACCCGCCGGCGCCTGACCGTTGGGATCGGTGATGTCGATCACCGCGTTGTTGCGGGTCAAGGATACCGCATTGCCGGTGAAGCGCAGGCGCCCGCCCAGGACCGGCCCCGCGGGGTCGAACCGCTCCTCGATCGGGATGACTCGCAATGCGTCCTCGATGCCGCCGAGCCAGACCTCGTGTCCCTTGGCCCGCGCGGCGCCCGCGGCGCGCTCGCTCGAGTCGCACCCGAAGGTGCGCCAGCCCTCGGCGCGGAATCCGTCGAGCAACTCGCCCTCGAAACAGGCGAGATCGAGCACGCGCAGGGGCTCGGTCCGGCGCGGCAGCAGGCCGCGCACCATGCGTTTCATCTCGCGCATCGTCGGATCGGCCCAGGGGACGAGGGCGCGGCGCAAGGGGGACGGCAC
>JAMFTA010000215.1 GCA_026225565.1 Caulobacter sp.
GCCCACCCTCGCCCTGGCCGCGCCGGACGCCGCAACCTTGGCGCCGGCCTTCAAGGGCACCATCGTCTCCACCTATCCCGATGGGCGCCAGGGCAAGCTTTGGCTGAGCGAGGACGGCAGCTACAAGGCGACGGGGCGGCGGGGCGATCCCTCCAACGGCCATTGGCGGGTGAAGGGCGACACCGTCTGCCTGAAGCAGTCGAGACCCATTCCGGTCTGGTTCTCCTTCTGCACCCCCAAGCCCACATCGAGCACATGGAAGGCCAAGGCCTACACCGGCGAGCCGATCACAGTGCAGGTGGTGAAGGGCGGACGGGGGTAGGGCGGCGGCGGCGGCTCGAACGGCAGGTCTTGGGGAGTTCGTTGGGTGGCGGAATCGACCCAACTGATGCCTTGTGCTCCGATCCGTCGATGTTAGGCTTCCAACCTATGGATGAATTGAACCGCATGGGAGAGAGCGAGCAAGCTAGAACACGCGCGCGCAAAAAGGGCCGCATTCAAGCTGGTATAGCTTTCGCCATCGGTGCCATTGGATGTTCGTTTTATTACTGGGGTACAATGTTTGAATCTGGAACCCCAGATCCAGCCAGCGGCCAAATCCATCGGTTGCTGGTCGTGCAGCGACATGCTCGCCATCTATTTTATTTCGTCAATCGATTTGACCAAATTGCACTGATATCATGTGCGATAATTGGGCTGACCAGCCTTATTACTGGCTCCGTTATACTTTATTATGCCGATCCGAATCAGTTTTATCGAGGCGTTCTAAGAAACGGAATTAAAGAGCCTACTGAGACGGGGAAGTGGGACTGCTGATACAAGCGCAATCTTTGAGCAACGACATATCTCCACCCGGTTCGGTCTTTGAGAAGGTCTGCTGTGGGGTAGCAAGCCGCTGGCGGCATGAGCGAGCCGATCTAGGGCGGTTGAGTTTAGCTCCCCTGGCCGACGCTCGCCCCCTGCCGGCTGGACCCGCCCTTAAGTCCATGGAGGAAATTGTCGGCGAGCGTTTGCGGCTGTCAAGGACGGTCCCGAAGGGGCCGCCGCGGAGCGGCGCGCTTTGCGCGTCCTTGACAGCCGCAAACGCCATCGCCGTATTATTCCATCATGGGTCTTAAGGGTTATTGGAACTACGGCTTCAGGATGGTGGCGTGGACCAGCAAGGCCGACTGGTTCAGAGGCTCCGTAGATGTCTTCGTGGACGGATAATCACGATACATGACGATACAAATGTCTACTCGCGAGACAGATTTATTCCCCACGCTCTCCCCACCCGCCAAAACGGGGCGATAATGCATCGGGCGGGCGCTTAGATCGTGCATGAGGTCTTTGAAAATTCAACGCATGTCATCCCGGACCCGAAGGGCGGCGCAGCCAACACGCGCCAGCGGCTATCCGGGACCCAGGAAGGCCGCCAAGCGCTGGGTCCCGGCGCTCCGCTACGCTGCGGCCGGGATGACAGTGAGAAAGGATCGATCTGATAGAAGTTATCGATGTTGCAGCGATCGAAAGGATCGAAGTGACAGCGCCATTCCGCCGGGCGCGCTCTCCCCGATCTATCCCCGCAAAGCGCGCGTGAAACGTCTCGCCGATAAAGGCGATACAAATCCCTCAACCGGGGAGGAGGATCGCCGTCAGACGTCCACGTCGGCCGCCGCGAACTCGGCGTTTTCCTGGATGAAGCGGTAGCGCAGCTCGGGCTTGCGCCCCATCAGGGTCTCGACGATCTCCTCCACCGATTCCTCCAGGCGCGGCAGCACCACCCGGGCCAGGGTGCGCTTTGAGGGATCCATGGTGGTCTCCTTCAGCTGCGCCGGCATCATCTCCCCAAGGCCCTTGAAGCGCCCGATCTCGGGGGTCTTGCCCTTGAAGGTGGTGGCGACGAGTTCGTCCTTGTGGGCGTCGTCGCGGGCATAGACGGTCAGGGCCCCATGGCTGATCCGATAGAGGGGCGGCAGGGCGAGGTAGAGGCGCCCCGCCCGCACCATGGCCGGCATGGTCCGATAGAAGAAGGTGATGAGCAGGCTGGCGATGTGGGCCCCGTCCACGTCGGCGTCGGTCATGATGATGATGCGGTCGTAGCGGAGGTCCTCCTCCTTGAACTTGGTCCCGCCCTGGACGCCGAGCGCCAGCATCAGGTCGGCCAGCTCCTTATTGGCCCCGGTCGTGTCGTTGGTGGCCGAGGCGACGTTGAGGATCTTGCCTCGCAGGGGCAGGATGGCCTGGTTGGAGCGGTTGCGCGCCTGCTTGGCCGAGCCGCCGGCGCTATCGCCTTCGACGATGAAGAGCTCAGAGCCGTCCGTGCCCGTGCCCGAACAGTCGGCCAGCTTGCCGGGGAGGCGCAGTTTCCGGGTGGCGGAGGCGCGCTGCACCTCCCGGTCCTTCCTCCGCTTCAGCCGCTCTTCGGCCCGCTCGACCACGAATTCCAGGAGGGCTGAGGCGCGCTTGGGCTGGGCGGTCAGCCAGTGGTCGAAGGGGTCTCGGAGGGCGTTTTCAACCAGCCGCTGGGCGTCGGAGGAGGAGAGCCGTTCCTTGGTCTGGCCCTGGAACTCGGGGTTTCTGATGAAGACCGAGATCAGGGCGCCTGCTTGCGCCACAACGTCCTCGGCGGTGACCAGGCCGGCCCGCTTCTCGCCGGTCAGATCGCCATAGGCCTTAAGTCCCTTCATCAAGACGGCGCGCAAACCGGCCTCGTGGGTGCCGCCCTCAGGCGTGGGCACGGTGTTGCAGTAGGACTGCATGAAGCCGTCGGCCTCGCCAAAGCCCGCGGGGCTCCAGGCCACCGCCCATTCCACCGCGCCGCCGTTCTCCGCGCGCTCGATGCGACCGGAGAAGGGCTCAGGCGTCACGGTCTCGATCTCGCCGAGCCGTTCTTTGAGGAAATCGGCCAGGCCATTGGGGAAGTGGAAGACGGCTTCGGCAGGGGTCTGATCCTGGATGCGCTCGGGAGAGCAACGCCAGCGGATCTCCACGCCTCTGAAGAGGTAGGCCTTGGAGCGGGCCATGCGGTAGAGCCGGGCCGGCTTGAACACGGCGCTGTCGCCGAAGATCTCGGCGTCGGGCATGAAGCGGATCAGGGTGCCGTGCTTCTTCGACGGGCCGAGCTTCTCGGCGCCGCCGAGCGGGTGCCCGCGGGAAAAGCTCTGGCGCCACTCCGCCCCGTCCCGCCAGACGGTGACGTCCAGCTGGGAGGAGAGGGCGTTGACCACCGAAACCCCCACCCCGTGCAGGCCGCCGGAGGTCTCATAGGCCTTGCCGGAGAATTTGCCCCCCGAGTGCAGCACGGTCATGATCACCTCCAGCGCCGACTTGCCGGGGTGCTTGGGATGAGGATCGACGGGGATGCCGCGGCCGTCGTCGTGGACGGAAAGGGCGCCGTCGGCTTCCAGCGTCACCTCGATGAGCTTGGCGTGGCCGGCGACGGCCTCGTCCATGGCGTTGTCGAGCACTTCGGCGAACAGGTGGTGCAGGGCCCGCTCGTCAGTCCCGCCGATATACATGCCGGGGCGGCGGCGCACGGGCTCCAGCCCCTCCAGCACCTCGATATCCTTGGCCGAATAGCCGGAGGAGGAGAGGGCGGGGTGGGGCTCGACGTGGGCGCCCCCCACCGGATGGGCGGGGACGGGCGCCAGAGCGGCGTCGAAGAGGTCGGGGATAGGTTGCGCCTTGGCCATGGTGTGAGTTTGCGCCGATTCGGAGAGGCGCCGGTATGGCCGCTCGCCGGGGTTAGAACAAGCGTCGCGGCTAATCGGTCGCGCCGCTTTTGAAGGCGCGTCCGCTGATCACCGCGTCGGCGCCGAAGCGGGTGCGCAGCTTGTCGATGGCCGTTTCGGCGTCGCGGGCGCGGGCCTCGCCGCCGACGAATAGTTCCGTTTCCGTCGTGCCGAAGGGGGCGAGGTCCGACAGGCCCACACCGATCAGGCGAAAGCTCCGCTCGCCTCTGGTCTCGTCCTGCAACATCGCCCGACCGGCGGCGAAGAGGGTGCGCGCGGTCTGGGTCGATTGGGGCAGGGTGCGCCGGCGGGTGAGGATGCGAAAGTCCGCCCCCTTGAGCTTCAAGGTGACCACGCGGCCGATGGCGGCCTCGCGCCGGGCGCGTAAGGCGACCTTTTCGCAAAGGGGCCAGAGGCGGTCCTCCAGGTCGCAAAGGCGGGCGATATCGGTGTTGAAGGTGGTTTCGGCGGAAATGCTCTTGCGCTCCTGATCGGGGTCCACCGCGCGAACATCCTGCCCTTGCGCCAGGCTCGCCAAGCGCAAGCCCGAAGCGCCGAAGGTGCGGATCAACGTTTTCGGATCGGCTCGCGCCACATCGCCCACGGTCCGGAAGCCAGCCTTCTCCAGGGATTTGACGAAGGCGGGGCCGACGCCGGGCAGGATGGAGACGGGGCGCCCATCCAGGAAGGTTTTGGCCTCCTGGCCGATCACCGAAAAGCCGCGCGGTTTGTCGAGATCCGAAGCGATCTTGGCCAGAAACTTGTTGGCGGCGAGACCGACAGAGATGGTCAGGCCGGTCTCGCGCTCGATCCGCGCCTGCATCCGCGCCAGCACCAGGGCGGGAAAGCCATCGTTCAAGCGCTCCGTGCCCGAAAGATCCAGCCACGCCTCGTCGAGGGAGAGGGGCTGCACCAGGGGGGTCAGGGTCTGCAGCATCTCCATGATCCGCCGGCTCTCGAAGCGGTACTTGGTGAAGTCGGGCTTGATCACGGTGGCGTGGGGGCAGGCCTTCAGCGCCTTGAACATGGGCATGGCCGAGCGGACCCCATAGGTGCGGGCGATGTAGCAGCAGGTGGTGACCACCCCGCGCTTGCCGCCGCCGACAATCACCGGCTGGTCGCGGAGTTCGGGCCGATCGCGCTTTTCCACCGTGGCGTAGAAGGCGTCGCAGTCCAGGTGGGCGATGGACAGGGTTTTGAGTTCGGCATGGCTCGCCAGGCGCGGCGAGCCGCAGGCGGGACAGCGCCGGCCGGACGGGTCCTCGCCGGACCAGAAACAGTCGCGGCAGAGGGTGGTCACAGCCGCCAAGGGGGCGATGCGCCCAGAGCTGGTGGGCCTTCGATCATTGGCGGAACAGGGCGACGCCAAGGCTGGCCAGTTCGGTCCAGTCGGTCACCAAGAGATGACTTTCCGGTCTGGACGGCGCCAGGTGGCGCAGAGCCGGATCGGCGATCATCTGAAAACGATTCACCCGGGGCGCGGCCTCTGCGACCGAATCCAGATTGGGCAGGAGATCGTCCACGAACATCACCGGCGCCCTCACGCGGCTGGCCAGGGCGGCGACGGGGCCGCCTTTCAGTCCTTCGCCGAGGATCATGGGGTAGTCCATGCCGTGGTGCTTCAGCCACTTGCCGCGCAGGGCCCTGGCCGGTTCGGGCGCATTGGTCAGGATCACCACCTGGGCCACCTGCGCCAAGCGGGCGAGACCATCGGCCGCACCCGGGGCCGGCTCCAAGGCGCCGCAGCCGGTGGCGAAGAAGTCGGCGTAAAGCGCTCGCCCGCAGGCGATATCCACCGCTTCAGAGCCCCCGACGGGATAGATGTTGGTGAACAGGGCGAACGAATGCAGCCTCCATTCATAGCCATGGCGGCGCAGAAAACGGTCGAATCCTTGGACGAACAGCGCCAGCACTTCGTCCACGTCGATGATCGCCAGACCACGGTCCTGATCCAGGGCGATATGGGCATAATGGCTGGTTGTGGGCGTTTCTATCGCACGCTCTCGCTTACTAAACCGCTGCTTAAGGATATCTGTGTCAGAAGCGCACCGGAAAAGGTGTCGAGCGCAGTATGCCGCCTCGGAGCCGGTGCGGGGCTGATGATGACCAAGAAAGTCCTGATCGTCGAGGACAATGAGCTGAACATGAAACTGTTTCATGATCTTCTCGACGCCCAAGGCTATGAGACCTTGCAGACCCGCGAGGGATTGCAAGCCTTGGCGCTGGCGCGCCTGCACCAGCCGGATCTGATTCTGATGGACATCCAGCTGCCGGAAATTTCCGGGCTGGAGGTCACCAAGTGGCTCAAAGAGGACGACGAGCTATCCCACATTCCCGTGGTGGCCGTCACCGCCTTCGCCATGAAGGGCGATGAAGAGCGTATCCGGGATGGCGGCTGCGAGGCCTATATCTCCAAGCCCATCTCCGTGGGCTATTTCCTGGAAACCGTCCGTCGTTTCCTGGGTTGATCGCGCATGTCGGCCCGCGTCCTTGTCGTCGACGACATCGAAGCCAATGTTCGGCTGCTGCAGGCCAAGCTTGAGGTCGAATATTACGAGGTCTTGACGGCGCCGGATGGGTTGATCGCCCTGGAAAAGGCCGCTCTCGACCAGCCGGACATCATCCTGCTCGACGTGATGATGCCGCAAATGGACGGCTTTGAAGTGTGCCGCCGCCTGAAATCGAACGCAGTCACCCAGCATATCCCGGTGGTGCTGGTCACAGCGCTGGATGGCCGCCGGGATCGGCTGACCGGGCTGGAAGCCGGGGCCGATGATTTTCTCACCAAGCCGATCGACGATGTGGCCCTGTTTGCGCGGGTGCGCAGCTTGACCCGGCTGAAGCGCGTCATCGACGAACTTCGCCAGCGTGAGGCTTCGGGCCGCCGCTTGGGTGTGATCGAAGGCTCCGCGGCGCGCCTCAGCGCATCGGGCGCCCGCATCATCGTGGCCGACGATCTCGCCCATCAGGCGGAGCGAATTTCGGGGGAACTGGCCCTGGATCATCGGCCCGTGATCGAGACCGATCCGGAAAAAGCGCTCTTGGCCGTGCGCGCCCGCGCCGACCTGCTCATCGTCAATGCGGCCAGCAAGGGGTTCGACGGGCTGAGGCTCGCGGCGCAGGTGCGCTCTGACGAGGCCACCCGTCACATCCCGATCCTCGCGGTGGTGGATCAGGACGATCGGCCCCGGTCGGTGAAGGCGCTGGAGATCGGCATCAACGACATTCTCAGCCGGCCAATCGATCCAGAGGAGCTGGCGGCGCGGGTCAAGACACTGATTCGTCAAAAGCGATATAGCGACGTTCTGCGCAACACCTTGGACACCAGCCTGGAATTGGCGGTGACGGACCCGCTGACCGGGCTGCATAACCGGCGCTATATGAACACCCAGGTGGGCGCCCTGGTGCAGCGCGCTGTGCAAGGGGGCGATCCGGTCGCGGCCCTCTTGGTGGATCTGGATCACTTCAAGCGCATCAACGACACCTTCGGCCACGACGTGGGCGACGAGGTGTTGAAGGAGTTCGCCGTGCGTCTCGCCACCAATGTGCGGGGCATCGATCTGGCCTGCCGCTATGGCGGCGAGGAATTTGTGGTCATCATGCCCGGCACCGCGCTCAAGGACGCTTTGCGGATCGCTGAGCGCCTGCGGCTGCATGTGGCGGGATCGCCCTTTCGGGCGCCGGGGCTGGCTGAGCCCTTGTCGGTGACGATCTCAGTGGGGGTGGCCTGCACCGAGGGGCCGACCGACACCCCCGACGCCCTGCTCAAGCGCGCCGATGAAGCTGTCTATGAAGCCAAGGCCCATGGCCGCAACCAAGTGGTCACCCGGGCGGCTTGACGGCTGGCGGGTTCGTCGTGAGCTCCGGATTCCGTCTCAATAGACAAGATCAAGATAAGCTGGCGATCAGGCCACTGGGCGCCAGTTCGAACGCGTGGGCGAGGCTATTTGATCTTGCCTTCGCGGAATTCCACGTGCTTGCGCACGACGGGGTCGTACTTCTTCATGACCAGCTTGTCGGTCTTGGTGCGGGCGTTCTTCTTGGTGACATAGAAGAAGCCGGTGTCGGCAGAAGAGTTGAGGCGGATCTTGATGGAAGCCGGCTTGGCCATGGGGAGTGCTCCGGGCGTGCGTGAGGGCCGGCGCAGCGCCGGGAAATTGGAAGGGCCGGAACATACTCACGCCCGCGCCCAAGTCAATCGGCGATGCACGACCTTCCCGGCGGCGGATCGAGAGGCTGCGACCTATCGGCAGTCGTGCCAGGGGAGATCGGCCCCACCTGCCTAATCGAACCGGCGAGGGCGTGGTCGCCGATCCGATCGGCCAACTCGGCTAATTCTCTTAGCATATCGTCTATGTAGGCGCGGATCGAAGCGGGCGGCGCAGTCGTGGATGTGGGAGCCATCGGATTTCCAACGCCAATAAATACTCGCATTGATTGGTTAAAATCCTACATAAATCTCTCCATACGTGCAAGTCCTCTGAGCGACGTTGACAGTGGGGGCGCCCCATCCCCACTTTTGCCGCTTGCCAAGCTGCGCCTTCGCGTGGTTCGGCTCCCATCTCGAAACTCGAAAGCGTCCGCACAGCGCATGAACGTCGTCGTCGTCGAAAGTCCTGGCAAGGTTAAGGCCATCAATAAGTATCTGGGGCCGGACTATAAGGTCCTGGCCTCCTACGGCCATGTGCGCGACCTCCCCTCCAAGGACGGCTCGGTGAAGCCCGACGACGACTTCGCCATGCTGTGGGACGTCGATCCCAAGGCGATGAAGCGGCTGAACGAGATCGCCGACGCCATGAAGGGCGCCGATCGCCTGATCCTGGCCACCGACCCGGATCGGGAAGGGGAGGCCATCTCCTGGCACGTGCTGGAGGTGCTGACCAAAAAGAAGGTGATGAAGACCGCCACGGTGCAGCGCGTGGTGTTCAACGCCATCACCAAGACCGCCGTCTTGGAGGCGATGAAGCACCCCCGCGACATCGACATGGAGCTGGTGGAGGCCTACCTCGCTCGCCGGGCGTTGGACTACCTGGTGGGCTTCACCCTCTCGCCGGTCCTATGGCGAAAGCTCCCCGGCTCCCGCTCGGCCGGGCGGGTGCAATCGGTGTCCCTGCGGCTTGTGGTGGATCGCGAGCAGGAGATCGAGGCCTTCAAGGCGCAGGAATATTGGACGGTGGAGGCGGATGTCTCCGCCGGCTCCGATCCCTTCCTGGCCCGCCTGGCCAAGCTCGACGGCAAGAAGCTCGATAAGTTCAGCCTCAGCCACGCCGACGAGGCCGCCGACGCCAAGCGCGCGGTGGAGATCGGTCAGTTCACCGTCAAGAGCGTCGAGAAGAAGCCCGGCCGTCGCAATCCGCCGCCGCCCTTCATGACCTCCACCCTGCAGCAGGAGGCTTCGCGCAAGCTCGGCTTCTCCGCCCAGCGCACCATGCAGGCGGCGCAAAAGCTCTACGAGGGGGTCGATGAGACCGGCGGCCTGATCACCTACATGCGGACCGACGGGGTGCAGAGCGCGCCCGAGGCCCTGGATGAGACCCGCAAGGTGATCGCCGAGCGGTTCGGGGTCCAGTATGTGCCCGCCGCGCCGCGCATCTATAAGACCAAGGCCAAGAACGCCCAGGAGGCCCACGAAGCCATCCGCCCCACCTCGCTGGCTCGCCACCCCGACCAGCTGCGCCTGGATGGCGACCTCGGCCGGCTTTACGACCTGATCTGGAAGCGGATGATGGCCAGCCAGATGGAGGCGGCGCGGATCGAGCGCACCACCATCGAGCTTGAGACCGCCGATGGGCGCACAGGCCTTCGCGCCAATGGGCAGGTGGTGCAGTTCGACGGTTATCTGGCCCTCTATGAAGAAGGCCGCGACGACGAGGCGGACGAGGATTCCCGCCGCCTGCCCGCCGTCAACGAGGGCGCCAAGGCGCAAGTGGCCGATGTGCGCGCCGACCAGCACTTCACCGAGCCGCCGCCGCGCTATTCCGAAGCCTCGCTGGTGAAGAAGATGGAGGAGCTGGGCATCGGCCGCCCCTCCACCTACGCCTCGATCCTGACCGTGCTGCGCGATCGCGAATATGTGCGGATGGAGAAGAACCGCTTCATCCCCGAGGACAAGGGCCGCCTGGTCACCGCCTTTTTGGAGCAGTTCTTCCGCCGCTATGTGGAATACGATTTCACCGCCGCCCTGGAGGAGAAGCTCGATAAGGTCTCCGCCGGCGAGATGGCCTGGAAGGACCTCTTGCGGGAGTTCTGGAAGGATTTCCACGCGGCGGTGGGGGAGCTGGGCGACCTGCGCGTCACCCAGGTGCTGGACGCCCTGAACGAGAGTCTTGGCCCGCAGATCTTCCCCGATAAGGGCGATGGGCTGGATCCCCGGCTCTGCCGCACCTGCGGCACCGGCCAGCTGAGCCTGAAGGTCGGCAAGTACGGCGCCTTCATCGGCTGCTCCAACTATCCGGAGTGCCGCTACACCCGCCCCATCGCCGCGCCCGAAGGCGGAGAGGACGCGGCCGAGACCGGCGACCGGGAGCTTGGGATCAATCCCGAGACCGGCAAGCCCGTGCTGCTCAAGATCGGCCGCTTCGGTCCCTATGTGGAGGAGGGGACGGAGGACAAGCCCAAACGCTCCTCCCTGCCCAAGGGCTGGGAGCCGGCGTCCATCGATCTGGAGAAGGCCCTGCGCCTCTTGAGCCTGCCTCGCACCGTCGGCGTACACCCGGAGGACGGCGAGCCGATCCTGGCCGGTCTTGGCCGCTACGGCCCCTATGTGCAGCACGGCAAGACCTACGCCAGCGTCGACGGGATCGATGAGGTGTTCGACGTCGGGTTAAATCGCGCCGTCGCCCTGATCGCTGAGAAGCGCGCCGGTGGGGGGCGCCCCGGCCGCGGCCAGACGGCGGCCCTGAAGGAGCTTGGCGAACACCCGGAAAACGGCGCGCCGGTGAAGGTGCTGTCGGGCCGCTTCGGACCCTACATCGCCTGGAGCGGCGTCAACGCCAATGTGCCCCGGGGCACAGAGCCCGCCGACGTGACCATGGAGCAGGCGGTGGCTCTTCTGGCCGAACGGGTGGCCAAGGGTGGCGGCAAGAAACCGACCAAGGGCAAGGCGAAGGCTCCGGCCAAGGCTAAGGCGCCAGCGAAAGCCAAGGCGGCGCCCAAGGCGAAGGCGGCTGGGACCAAGGCGCCTGCGAAAGCGGCGGCCAAGTCCAAGGCGGCGGCGAAACCCAAGGTAAAGAAGCCCGCGGCGGCTTGAGCCGGCAACGGATTTTCGAGTAGCGCGTTCAAACTAACTCAATCCCCCAATCTGTGGATCGGTCCGATGTTCAAACTTCCCGAGCTTCCCTACGGCTATGACTCGCTGCAGCCGGTGGTGTCCGAAACCACCATGCGGACCCACCACGACAAGCACCACAAGGCCTATGTGGACGTCACCAACACCCTGGTCCCCGAGAAGAAGCTTGAGGGCAAGACCCTGGAGGAGGTGGTCGCCTTCGCCAAAGCCAATGACGAAAAGAAGTTGTTCAACCAGTCGGGCCAGGCTTGGAACCACGCCTTCTTCTGGGAATGCATGACCCCGACCTTCGCCAAGCCGCAAGGCGCCCTGGCTGACGCCATCTCCAGCGCCTTTGGCGACTTGGAGCAGCTGAAGGCCAAGTTCGTCGCCGAAGGCGTCGGCCACTTCGCCTCGGGCTGGGTGTGGCTGGTGGTCGAAGGCGGCGTCTTGAAGGTGATCTCCACCCACGACGCCGACACCGCCATCGCCCATGAAGGCGTCAAGCCCGTGCTGGTCTGCGACCTGTGGGAGCACGCCTACTATCTGGACTATAAGAACCTGCGCAAAGACTTCCTGGAAAAGTGGTTCGATGGCGTCGCCAACTGGGCCTTCGCCGCCCAGCAATTCGAAGCCGCCGTGGACAAGGGCGAAGCCTACGCCTATCCCGCGCCGGCCGACCAAGCGGCCGCCGCCTAAACGTCTGCGGAGCCGATCACAGCGATTTGCGATCCGCTCCATCGGGCCTAAGAGGGCGGGATGGTGAAACGTCCCCCCTCCAAACCCCCGCGCTCCAAGGCCCGCCCTGGCCGCAATGACGCCTCGCGGCCCAAGAAGTCCCACCATCGCAAGGGCGGCGCGCCGGCCGAACTCCCTCCCGTGGGCGTCGCCGACGTGGTGGAGCGCGATGCCGACGGCGACCTCTACGTCCGTCCCACCGACAATGAAGGCGACCGGGAGACCCGCAAACCGATTCGTCTGGCCCCCAGCCGGGACGAGGCCGCATCAGGCGGCGCGCCGGGCATGGGCGACCGGGTGCTGGTCCGCTATGAGCGGCTGGAGACCGGCGAGGTCGAGGCCCGCCTGATCAAGCGCCTGGGCCAAAGCGCCCACCGGGTGCTGGGCGTGGTGCGCAAGGACAAGGGCGAGGCCCGCATCGAGCCGGTGGACCGCAAGGTCAAGGAGAGCCTGATCCTGATCAATGACGACGCCGCCAAGGTGCGCGACGGGGATCTGGTTTTGGCCTCCCCCATGGGCTCGTCGGGCCGCCGCTACGGTCCCAAACCCGCCAAGTTGATCGAGGTGGTGGGCCGGGAAGACCATCCCCGCGCCGCCTCCCTGATCGCCATCCACACCCACTCCATCCCCACCGGATTTTCGCCGCAGGCGGAGGCCGAGGCCGAATCGGCCGCTCCGCCCACCCTGAAGGGCCGCGAGGACCTGCGCCGCATCCCCCTCGTGACCATCGATCCGGAGGACGCCCGCGACCACGACGACGCGGTGTTCGCCGAGGCCGATCCCGACCCCAAGAATCCTGGCGGCTGGATCGTCTGGGTGGCCATCGCCGATGTCGCCGCCTATGTGCGGGTGGGCTCGGCCCTGGACCGAGAGGCCTGGACCAAGGCCAATTCGGTCTACTTCCCCGATCGGGTGGAGCCCATGCTGCCGGAGCGCCTCTCCGCCGGCCTCTGTTCCCTCCGGCAGGGGGAGGAGCGGGCGACCCTGGCGGTGCGGATGGTGTTCGGCGCGGATGGCCGAAAGCGCGGCCATACGTTCGTGCGCGGGCTTATGCGCTCGGCCGCCAAGCTCTCCTACGGTCAGGCCCAAAACGCCATTGACGGGCGCCCCGACGACGCCACCGGGCCATTGCTGGAGGGCGTGCTGAAGCCGCTGTGGGCCGCCTACGCCGCCGTTTCCCTGGCCCGGGACGTCCGCTCGCCCTTGGACATAGACAGCCCCGAACGCCGCATCGTGCTGAACAGCGATGGCGAGGTGGTCTCCATCAACAAGCGCGAGCGCCTGGACGCCCACCGCCTGATCGAGGAGTTCATGATCCAGGCCAACGTCTGCGCCGCCGAAACTTTGGAGCAGAAGAAGAGCCCGCTGATCTACCGAATCCACGACCAACCCTCTGAAATGAAACTGTTTTCATTAGGCGACTTCCTCTCCACCATCGGCATCGGCTGGACCAAGGGCGAGCCCGCCAAGACCGAGCGCTTCAACAAGCTCCTGGACCTGACCCGGGGCGGGCCCCATGCGGAAATCGTCAACGAAGTGGTCCTACGCACCCAGATGCAGGCCCAATACAGCCCTGATAACATTGGGCATTTCGGGCTAAACCTGGAGCGCTACGCCCATTTCACCTCGCCGATCCGCCGCTATGCCGATCTGATCGTGCATCGGGCCCTGATCCGGGCGTTGAAGCTCGGCTCGGACGGCCTCACCGACAATGAGATCGTGCGCTTGCCGGCCACCGCCGATCACATCACCGCCGCCGAGCGCGCCGCCATGGCCGCCGAGCGGGACGCCACCGACCGCTACGTGGCCGCCTTCCTGGAGGATCGGGTGGGGGCGGAGTTTTCCGGCCGCATCACCGGCGTCACCCGCTTCGGTCTGTTCATCCGCCTGGATAAGACCGGCGCCGACGGGCTGATCCCGGTTTCCACTCTGGGCGGGGAGTTCTTCACCCACGACGACCGCGCCCACGCCCTGGTCGGCGAGCGGACCGGCAAGCGGTGGCGGCTGGGGGCCCGGGTGGAGGTGCGGCTGAAGGAGGCCACCCCGATAACCGGGGGCCTGTTGTTCGAGATGCTGAGCGAGCCAGAGCCGGCCGATCCCAACGCGCCCCGCCAGCGCCTTGGCCAGCGCGACCGGGAGCGGAGCTTTCGGCCCCAACGCGCGCCCGCGCGCCGCCCAGGCCGGGGTCAGCCGCGATGAGCCCGCCCGCCCGCGAGACACCCGCTTACGACCCCGCTGGGCCCTCCCGCATGGCGGGGACGCGGGCGGTGCGGCCGAGGAACGCCGCCACCCTGATCCTGGTCCGCCGCGATGGCGGCGAGCCGCGCCTATTGATGGGCCGGCGCAGCGGCGGCCACGACTTCATGCCCGACAAGTGGGTCTTCCCCGGCGGCCGGGTGGACCGCTGCGACTTCACCGCCCCCGCCGCCACTGAACTGGCTCCGGAAATCGCCGCCCGCCTGGCCGCCACGGCCCCCGTGCGCCAGGCCCACACCTTGCCGCGCGCCCTAGCCATGGCCGCCGTGCGCGAGACCTTCGAGGAGGCGGGGCTCTTGCTGGCCCAGCCTTCGCCCCCGCGCCCGGCAGTCGGCGGCTGGCGGGCGTTTCTGGAGACAGGCGCGGCGCCCGACCTTGCGGCGCTGGACTTTGTCGCCCGCGCCATCACCCCCCCGACCCGGTCCAAACGCTTCGACGCCCGCTTCTTCATGGCCGAAGCCACGGCCCTGCTGAGCCTGAAGCGCAGGGCCGACACCGGCGAGCTGGGCGAGATCGACTGGTTCAGCTTCGATCAGGTCGAGGCCCTGGACCTGCCCAACGTCACCCGTTTCGTGGTGCGCGAGGTCGCCCAGCGATTGCGTGAGCCCGGCCGCCCGGTGATGTCGCTCTCGGCCCGTCATGGCAAGCGCCATATGGCCCTTCTGTAGAAGGGGGCCGTCTTGCCCATTGGGCCCCATGGCGCGCCAGCTGGTAGGGGCTAGGCGAGCCGCCGCCGGCCATGGTCGTCCGTGGCGACTTCGGCGATCTCGCGATGACTATGGCGAGGCTCTGGCGATGACATTTGGCTACAACAGCGACAATTCGGATGTCGCCATGACTACTTGGCCAACCGCCCGTCGGAGAGGGCGGCCAGCTCGAACGGAAACACCACCTCAGCGTCCGTCGGCTCGATGTCGGCGGAGATGTCGGCTGGAGCCAGCTGGTCCACCAGGAAGCGCATCACCTCGATGCGCGCCACCTTCTTGTCGTTGGTGCGCACACAGATCCAGGGGGCGAGGGCGGAGTGGGTGCGCGTCAGCATCTCGTCGCGGGCGGCGCTATAGGCGTCCCACTTGGCCTCGGCGGCCTTGTCCATGTCGGAGACCTTCAGCTGCTTCAAAGGATCGCTGCGCCGCGCGTCCAGGCGCTTCTTCTGTTCGCCCTTATCGATGTCGAGCCACAGCTTCACCAGCTTGATGCCGCTTTCCACCAGCATCCGCTCGAACTCCGGCGCATCGCGCAGGAATTGCTTCTGCTGGGCCTTAGAGGAAAACTTCATCACCCGCTCCACCCCGGCGCGATTGTACCAGGAGCGGTTGAAGATCACGATCTCGCCGCAGGCGGGCAGGTGGCGGACATAGCGCTGAAACCACCACTGGCTTTCTTCGCGGTTCGAGGGCTTGGGCAGGGCGATCACCCGGGTTTGGCGCACCGAGAGGTGCTCGGTGATCCGCTTGATCAGACCGTCCTTGCCCGAACCATCCCGTCCCTCCACCACGATGCAGATCTTCTCGTTCTTTGCCATGGCGTTGATCTGCATCTGCACCAGGTGCAATTGCAGCTTGGGCAGGAGCTCATCGTAATGACGGTGATCGGCGGAGGCTTTGGACACTTTGAACTCGCTCTGAGGCCTGGGTCTTATGTCTGATCGGCCGAGTTTTGCGCCAGTGCAAGCGATGGGCGCGTGGTAGGATGGCGCTTCTGGGAGCCACGCCATGAATCCGATCGCCCTTTTTCTTATCGCCGTTTTGCTCTTGATCAGCGCCGGCGCCGGCGCCCTGCGTCCATTTCTCGGCGCGCCCTTCGTCTTGGCGGCGGCGATTGTCGCCCTCTCGCTGAAGATGGCCAACACCTGGCAGAAGTTCGTGGTGCTGCGCGCCGGCAAGCTGCAGGGGGTGAAGGGGCCGGGTCTCTTCTGGATCCTTCCGGTGCTCGACAGCGTGGTCGCGGTGATCGACGAGCGCATCCAGACCACGGCCTTCAACGCCGAGCAGGCCCTGACCCGCGACACCGTGCCGGTGAATGTCGACGCCATCATCTTCTGGCACGTGCATGACGCCCGCAAGGCGGCTTTGGAGATCACCGATTACCGCATGGCCATCGATCGGGTGTCGCAGACCTCGCTCCGGGAAATGATCGGCTCCTCCATGCTCTCGGCCTTGCTGTCCGACCGCAAGACGGCGGACGAGCGCCTACGCACCGAGATCGCCGAGAAGACCGCCGTCTGGGGCATCACCGTCTCCTCCGTGGAGATCCGCGACGTGGCCATCCCCGGAGCCTTGCAGGACGCCATGTCCCGCCAGGCCCAGGCCGAGCGGGAAAAGCAGGCGCGGGTGATCCTGGGCTCGGCGGAGGTGGAGATCGCCAGCCAGTTCGTGGAGGCGGCGAGGCTCTATGCCGACAATCCCGCCGCCCTGCAGTTGCGGGCCATGAACATCATCTATGAGACCACCAAGGAGCGGGGCGCCACCATCCTGATCCCCAGCTCCATGGTCGACAGCCTGAACCCGCCGTCGGCCTTGGCCATCGCCGCCCTGGCCGAACGCAAGGGCGACTGATTGAGACGGAGCGCTCGGCAGCGCAGGCGCTTGGTGGACGCGGTAGGGATTGAACCTACGACCCCACCCGTGTGAAGGGTGTGCTCTCCCGCTGAGCTACGCGTCCTGATCCAGGGAGGGCGAGCCTATAGCCGACCCCTTTGCCGGGTTCAAGGCTGCTGTCAGCCTGATGACGGCGGCGGGCAATTCCTCGAAGTGCTGGATCAGGATATCGGCGCCCAGGGCCTCCGGTGGGATATCCGTATAGCCGAAGGGCACCACGATCACCGGCACGCGGGCGGCGCGGGCGGTCAGAACGTCGGTTTCGCTGTCGCCGACCATGATGGCGCGGGCGGGATCGCCGCCGGATTGGGCGATGGCCATCAGCAAGTGGCTGGCGTCGGGCTTGGGCTTGGGCGCCGAGTCGGCGCCGACGATGGCGGCGAATCGGCCTTGCAGGTGCAGGGCCGCCAAGAGGAGGACCGACAGGTCGGTAGGTTTGTTGGTGCAGACGCAGAGGGTGGCGCCCGCGTCGCTGAGCAAATCCAGCGCCGCCTCCAGTCCCTCGAAGGGGCGGCTCTCCCCAGCGATGCGGCTGCGGTAGATCTCGATGAAACGGGCGACCAGCTCTGGCGCACGCTCGGGATGCAGCGCCGCCCCGGCGGCCTCGAAACCCCGCACGATCAAGGCCTTGGCCCCCCGGCCGACGAGGCTGCGGGCCGCTTCGGTGGGGAGGGGCTGCAGGCCGCATTCCCCCAGCACCACGTTCAGCGATCCGATCAGATCCGGGGCGGTGTCCACCAGGGTGCCGTCCAGATCGAAGGCGATGGTCACGCCGTGTAAATTCATCTGCAGACCTTAGCGCGGACTTTCGGGATCGAAACGTCGCGCCCTTTCGACTAAATCCCCGATAGGTGCAAGAAGCCTCGTTTGAAGGGAATCATCCATGGCCTATCCCGCCCGACCCCGGGCCGCCGTCATCCTGGCCGCCGGACAGGGCACGCGGATGCGCTCGCCGACGCCCAAGGTGCTGCACAGGGTGGGGGGGCGCGCCATGATCGACTGGGCGATCGATACGGCGCAGGCGCTCGGCTGCACAAGAATTGTGGTCGTCGTCGGCTCTCATTCGCCTGCCGTCGCGGTCCATGTGGAAAAGCGCCTCGGCCCCGGCTCGACAGCTGTTCAGGACCCGCCGCTGGGCACTGGCCACGCAGTCTTGGCGGCTAAGGACGCCTTGCATGGCTTCATCGGCGACGTGCTGGTGACCAACGCCGATGAGCCGTTGATGGGGCCGTCGATGCTGGAGCCATTGTTCACCCTCTGCCGCCAGGGCGCTGACATGGCCTTCCTGGGCTTTGAGGCTGACGATCCCACCCCCTGGGGGCGGCTTGTTATGGATGATTGGGGTCAGCTAGTTCGGATTGTCGAAGGCAAGGACGCCAACCCAGAGGAGGCGGCGCTGACCGCCTGCTACGCCGGTAAGCTCGTGGCCCCGGCGCCGTTGCTGTTCGACCTCTTGTCCCGTGTCGGAAACGATAACGCCAAGAGCGAATATTATCTGACCGAAGTGGCGCGGCTGGGCCACCGCCAAGGGGCGGTCAGCAAGGTCGCCATCGCGCCGGCATTCAGCGGGGTCAATTCTCAAGCCGAGCTCGCCATCGCCGAGGCTCAGTTCCAGTGGGAGCGGCGCTCGGCCCTGCTCGACGCCGGCGTCTCCATGGTCGCGCCGGAGACCGTGTTCTTCGCTTGGGACACCAAGATCGAGCCCGGCGTGACCATCGAGCCCCACGTGGTGTTCGGCCCTGGGGTGACGGTCGAGGCCGGGGCGGCGATTCGCGCCTTTTGCCATCTGGAGGGCTGCGCAGTGCGCGCCGGCGCCCTGATCGGCCCCTATGCGCGCCTTCGCCCCGGCGCGGACATCGGCGAGGGCGCCCATATCGGCAACTTCGTCGAGGTGAAGAAGGTTGCGGTTGGGGCGGGGGCCAAGGCCAATCACCTTTCCTATCTCGGCGACGGCACGGTGGGACCGGGGGCCAACATCGGCGCCGGAACGATTTTTTGTAACTATGACGGCTTCGACAAGCACGAGACCCACATCGGGGCGAACGCCTTTGTCGGCTCCAACTCCTCCCTGGTGGCCCCGGTCAGCATCGGCGCCGGCGCCTATACGGGCTCGGGCTCGGTGATCACCCGCGACGTCGCCCCTGACGCTCTCGCCCTGGAGCGCGGGGTGCAGGCCGAGAAGCCAGGTTGGGCGGCCAAGTTCCGCG
This sequence comes from Caulobacter sp., assembly GCA_026225565.1. Classification (GTDB taxonomy): domain Bacteria; phylum Pseudomonadota; class Alphaproteobacteria; order Caulobacterales; family Caulobacteraceae; genus CAIOYC01. The sequence continues at coordinate 18,782 of JAMFTA010000215.1, forward strand.
CCATGAAGATAGGACGCAAATCCAAATGAGTGTGGACGATCATAAGCGCGCGGCGGGCCAGGCGGCGGCGGCGTTGGTCGAGGACGGCATGATCGTGGGCCTGGGCACCGCCTCCACCTCGGAGTTTTTCGTCGCAGCCCTGGCGGCGCGGAAGCTGACGCTGAAGTGCGTCGCAACGTCGGAGGCCACCGCCGCCCTGGCCACCAGGCTGGGGTTGACGGTGATCGATCTGGACGACGCGGGCGTGATCGACCTGACCGTCGATGGGGCGGACGAGATCGGTCCCGGCCTCGCCCTGATCAAGGGCGGCGGCGCGGCCTTGCTGCGCGAAAAGCTGGTGTGGGAGGCCTCGGCCCGCTGCATCGCCATCGCCGATGCGACCAAGACGGTCGGTCCCTTTGGCCGTTTTCCCCTGCCGGTGGAGGTGGTGAGCTTCGGTCACGCCAGCACGGCCCGGCGGCTTGCCGCCGTGCTGCAGCGGCAGGGGATAGCGGCGCCGCCGGTGCTGCGGACGAAGGCGGGCCAGACCGTCCGCACCGACAGTGGCAATGTCATCTACAATGTGGCCTGTGGGACGATCGCCGATCCGCCTGCTCTGGCCGCGGCCCTAAAGGCGATCACTGGCGTGGTCGAGCACGGTCTCTTCCTAGGCTTGGCGCAAACGGCTCTGATTGGAACCGATGAGGGGGTTCGAACCCTTCATCCTTGAGCGGCCACGCTTACATATGACATCCCGCTGCAATCCATCGGTCGTCTGACGGGTTTAGACGCCCACTTCGAATTCGGAATTTCCATGTCCATGTCCAAGCCCGCCAACGCCCAATATGACTACGATCTGTTCGTCATCGGCGCCGGCTCTGGCGGGGTGCGGGCGGCGCGGCTGGCGGCCATGTCCGGCGCCCGGGTCGCGGTGGCGGAGGAGGATCGGGTGGGGGGCACCTGCGTGATCCGCGGCTGCGTACCCAAGAAGTTCATGGTCTACGCCTCTGAATTCGCCCGTCAGTTCGAGGTGGCCAAGGGCTATGGCTGGAGCCTGGGTGAACCCAAATTCGACTGGAAAACCTTCATCGCCTCCAAGGATATGGAGATCGCGCGCCTGTCTGGCATCTATGTCTCCAACCTCGCCAAGGCGGGCGCCGACCTTTTGAACGGCCGGGCCGTGTTCAAGGACGCCCACACCCTGCTGGTCACCGGGCGCGAGGGAACCCGGACAGTGACGGCGGAGAAGGTGCTGATCGCCGTCGGCGGCCGACCGCAGATGCCCAAGGACATTCCGGGGATGGAACTGGCCATCTCCTCCAACGAGGCCTTCCATCTGCCGACCCTGCCCAAGAAGATCGTCATCGTTGGCGGGGGCTATATCGCCGTGGAGTTCGCCTGCATCTTCCAAGGCCTCGGCTCAGAGGTGACCCTGGTCTATCGCGGTCCCAACCTGCTGCGCGGCTTCGATGAGGACGTGCGCTCCCACCTGGCCGAGGAATTGAAGAAGCGGGGCCTCAGGGTCGTGCTCTCCTGCCAGCACGAGCGGATCGAAAAGCGCGAGGACGGCGTCCTGGTCAGCCACCTGAAGGACAGCATGGCTATCGAATCGGATGTGGTGATGTTCGCCACCGGCCGCGAGCCGTACATCGAGGGGCTGGGCCTCGATAAGGCCGGGGTGGAGCTGAACGCCAAGGGCGCGGTGCAGGTGGACGACTCTTCCAAGACCAGCGTCGACAACATCTGGGCCGTGGGCGATGTCACCGATCGCATCAACCTGACCCCCGTCGCCATCCGCGAAGCCCAGGCCTTCGCCCAGACCGAGTTCAACGACAACCCCACCACCTTCGACCACAAGGATGTGGCCACCGCCGTCTTCTCCCAGCCGCCGGTCGGATCGGTGGGGATGAGCGAGGCGGAAGGACGCCATCAATTTGGCAAGGTCGATATCTACCTCTCCCGCTTCCGGCCGATGAAATATGCCTTCATGAATGGCGACGAGCGGGTCTTAATGAAACTGGTGGTCGAGCGGGGAACCGGACGGGTGCTGGGGTGTCATATCGTCGGACCTGAGGCGCCGGAGATGATTCAGATGGCCGCCATCGCCGTAAAGGCCGGGCTCACCAAGACCCAATGGGACGCCACCTGCGCGCTGCACCCCACCATCGCTGAGGAGCTGGTCACCATGCATGAGAAATATGTCCCGGCCGAGCTTGCAGCGGCTGAATGAACAATCCTGCGATCTTCGGTGGCGAGATGGGCGGTCCGACGCTGAGCGGCCCGACAGTGGGCGAAGGGGCGTCCCTGTCCTCCCGCGCGCCCGGGCCGACGGGGCCGCGCGGGCTAGCCCTGGGTCTGGAATATTGGCGGGACGCCCTGGCCTATATGGTCGTGGTGCTGACGCCGGCGATCGCCTATGTGGGCAATCTCGGTTTTGCCCCGATGGCGGCCCTGCTCGGCATGGGCGCCCTGGTGTTGATCGGGCGCAAGGCGTCGCCGTCGGTGGGCGTGGCCATCCTTCTGGCCCTGCTGCTCTGGGCCTTGGCCAGCATGAGCTGGAGCCCGGCCGCGCCCCTGCATCCAGACTTCCATCGCTATAAGTCGGTGGAGGCCTTGACGGGGATCAAGCTGGTGTTCGAGCTGGCCTTCTACACGACCTTGGTCATGGCCATGCGCCAGGTGTCCGACGCCACCGCCGCCAGGGTCAGCCTGATCCTGGCGCTGGGGCTGGCGGCGCTGGCGGCGCTGACGGCGGTGGAGGCCGTCGATGGCGCGGTGCTTTATCAATGGATCAAGGGGGCGGCTCACCAGAAGACCCGGCCCGACCTCGCGGCCCGCAACGTGGCGCGCGCCTGCTATGTGGCGGCGGTGTTTTTCTGGCCGGCGGTGCTGAGGCTGCGGCGCGCGCATCTGCCCCTGTTGGTGGCGGTGTTGGTAGTTGGTCTCGGCGTCAGCGCCACCCTCTTCAAGGTGGATTCTCCGATCCTGGCCCTGCTCTTGGCCGCGGGCGTCTTCGCCGCCGTGCAGGCGTTCGGCCGCGGCGCCATCTGGGTTCTGTTGATTGGCGCGGTGGTCTATTTCGCCTCAGCGCCCCTGGTGGCCGACTACGCCACGCATCTGTTCCACCCCCACGCGGTGGCCGCCGGCATCGCCAAACAGTCGTGGGCGGTGCGGCTGGACATTTGGCGCTTCGCCTCCGGGGAGATAATGCAAAATCCCCTGCGCGGCTGGGGGCTGGACGCCAGCCGATCCTGGCCCAACAACATTCCCCTGCATCCTCACGACGCGGCCTTGCAGCTATGGCTCGAACTCGGCGTCGCCGGTGCGGCCTTGGCGGCCTTGTTCTGGGCCTGGCTGTTCGTGCGCATCGGGGCGATGGTGGAGGTCGATCGAAACATGGCCGCCGCCGCGGCCGCTGCAGCCACAGCCTATCTGACCATCGGCGCCCTCAGTTTCGGGGTGTGGCAGGAGTGGTGGCTGGCGGTGGGGGCTGTGGCTGTCGTGGCGTGCAACTTCGTCGCCGCCAGCCGCCGATACGATGACGCCCTGGGGGCACAGTTCACCGGTTTGCCGCTCGCCGACTGAGCATCCAGCAAGACTATTGCGCAGACCCCCTGCCCAAGCGGCGGCTTTACGCCTATATGCGGCGATCGTTTCAAACTGAATCATGACCATGACCGAGCGCTGGACCCCATCGAGCTGGAGATCGAAACCCGCCAAGCACGTGCCGTCGGACTATCCCGACATGGCCGCCCTTGGAGATGTCGAGCGACGCCTGCGCGAGATGCCGCCCCTGGTTTTTGCAGGTGAAGCCCGCCGGCTGAAGGCACTCCTGGGCGACGTCGCCGACGGCAAGGCCTTCCTGCTGCAGGGGGGCGACTGCGCCGAAAGCTTCAAGGAATTCCGCGCCGACAACATCAGGGACACCTTCCGCCTGATCCTGCAGATGGCGGTGGTCTTGACCTTCGCTGGCGGCAAGCCGGTGGTGAAGGTGGGGCGCATCGCGGGTCAGTTCGCCAAGCCGCGCTCCGAGCCCACCGAAACCATCGACGGCGTCACGCTGCCCTCCTATCGCGGCGACAATATCAACGGCCAGGCGTTCGAGCTTTCCGAGCGCACCCCCAATCCCGAGCGGCTGATGCAGGCCTATGGCCAGTCGGCGGCGACGCTGAATTTGTTGCGCGCCTTCGCCGGCGGCGGCTACGCGGATCTGCACAACATCCACCGCTGGACGCTCGGCTTTGTCGCCGACAGCCCCAACGGCGCCCGCTACACAGAGCTGTCGGACAAGATCTCCGAATCTCTGGCCTTCATGGAGGCCATCGGCGTCAATCCCCAGACCCATCCGGACCTGCACCGGGTGGAGTTCTTCACCAGCCACGAGGCCCTGCTCCTGGGCGTGGAAGAGGCGATGACCCGCGTCGATTCCACCTCGGGCGAATGGTACGACACCTCCGCCCACATGCTGTGGATCGGCGAGCGCACCCGCCAGCTGGACGGCGCGCACATCGAGTTCATGAAGGGGATCAAGAACCCCATCGGGGTGAAGGTCGGCCCGACCATGGAGCCGGACGAGTTGCTGCGCCTGATAGACGCCCTGAACCCGCGCAACGAACCCGGCCGCCTGACCCTGATCGGCCGCTTCGGTTCGGACAAGATCGCCGCCCGCCTGCCGCAGCTGATGGCCGCCACCGCCAAGGGCGGCCGCTCGGTAGTCTGGTCCACCGACCCTATGCACGGCAACACCCTGAAGGCCGCCACCGGCTATAAGACCCGGCCCTTCGACCGTATCCTTTCGGAAGTGAAGGCCTTCATCGAGATCGCCCGCACGGAAGGCGTCCATCCCGGCGGCGTGCATCTGGAGATGACCGGCCAGAACGTCACCGAATGCCTTGGCGGCGCGCGGGCCCTCAGCGAGACCGAGCTCGGCGACCGCTATCACACCCATTGCGATCCGCGCCTGAACGCCGATCAGGCGTTGGAGCTGTCCTTCCTGGTGGCGGAAAAGCTGAAAGCCGACCGAGAGGCGGCGGCGCCCAGGGCGGCGGCGGTTTAAAGTATAAGCACCCACCTTCCTGTCATCCCGGAAAGCGCGCAGCGCTTATCCGGGACCCAGAACGCTTGCTGATCTGGGTCCCGGCGTTCC
>JAMFTA010000216.1 GCA_026225565.1 Caulobacter sp.
CGACAAGCTGACCCAAGAGCGCTATTTCGACGGCTACAGTGTCAGCGACACCTCCTTCGCCGGACCGACGATGTTCGCCCGCGGCGACACCACCCATCGCAACCAGCATGGCGCCCTGATCGCCAAGGAACGCGCCACCGCGATAAGATACCTCGTCGAGGAAGCCAAAAAGCGCGGCGTCTATGGCAAAAACAAGCGCAGCCCGAAGCGTTGGACCTCAGAGGAATTGGCGGAGATCAATGCGCTGCGCTACGCATGGATTCTCTCCAACCGCGCGGGCAAGTCGCCGCGCTATGAGGATGTGAAGGTGGGCGACAAATTGCCCAGGCGCGTGGTCGGCCCGCACTCGGTCATCAGCTTCGCCAACGAGTGCCGCGCCCATCGCCAGAACATCTGGGGCACCTGGCGCTGGAACCCGCCAGAGGGCGTGAAGGATCCGGCCAAGGAAGACGCCGGCTTCGGCGAAACCATGACCTACGACCACGAAGCCGCCGAGGTCGATCCGCGGATGCATGACGGGCTCTACCACGGTCCGTCGAGCGGGCACGTCAATCCGGACAAGGCCGAAAAGATCGGCATGGGCGGCGCCTATGGCTACGGCGCGTCCATGAATGCATGGCATCTCGACACCATCGCCTACTGGGCGGGTCACGACGCCTACATATGGCATTCCAAAACCCAGTTTCGCAGCCCGGCGTTCGAGGGCGATGTGACCTATATCGACGCCGAGGTGATCGAAAAGCTCGATGTGTCGGCCCACGGCGTGCCGGTGGTGGTGGTGCAACTACGCATGACCACCCAGGAGGGAGAGACGATCCTGACCGGCAAGGCCGATGTCGAGCTTCCCCGCTGAGCGGCTGGCGGGGAGAGCCGGCATGATCAACACCAAGACGCCGCCATCGACCGAGCCTCTGTCGATCGTCCACGGCTCTCCTCTTTCGGATGAGCCGGGGATGGGGCCGCTGACCATCGCGGGCTATGCGCGGGAGGTCACCCGCCGCCACAGCGGACGGGAGGCGCTGACCATGCGTATGCCCGATGGGGCCCGCATGTCCTGGAGCTACGATGAGCTCTGGGACCGCTCCGTCGAGGTGGCCAAGGCCCTGATCGACGCGGGCGTCGGCAAGGACAGCCGCGTCGGGGTCCTGATGACCAACCGGCCCGAATATCTCTCAAGCCTGTTCGGCATCGCCCTGGCGGGCGGCGTGACCGTATCGCTCAGCACCTTCTCCACCCCCTTCGAACTTGAGTATCTTCTTCAGGCGGGCGGCGTCTCAATTCTCCTTTACGACCGGCAGGTGCTGAAGCGAGATTTCAGCGCGGTCCTGGCCGAGTTGGAGCCAAAGGTCTTGAGCGCCCAGCCCGGCCGTCTCGGATCGAGCAAATTCCCCTTCCTGCAGCGGCTGGTGGCGCTCGACAGCGTGACTGGCGAGGATGCGCCCACACCGGACGGGGGGGCGGTCGAGACCTGGGCGGAATTCCTGAACGGCGCGGCGGCGATCGGCGACGATGTCGTCGAGGCCCGCGCCGCCACGGCGGTTCCATCGGATACGGCGGCGGTGTTCTTCTCCTCGGGCACCACCAGCCTGCCCAAGGGCATCGTCCACACCCAGCGGGCCTTCGCCATCCAATGGTGGCGCTGGCCGCGGATCATGGACCTCGATCCTGTCAACTTCCCTGTCCGATGCTGGACGGGGAACGGCTTCTTCTGGTCGGGCAATATCTCCCAAGTGGTCGGCTACGCCTTGACCACAGGCGGCTCCATCGTGCTGCAACCGGTGTTTCAGGCGGAAGACGTCCTGGATCTGGTGGAGGCTGAGCGGGTCAGCTTCGCCATCGGTCGGCCCCACCAATGGGCCCGACTGGAAGGCTCGGACAAATGGGCCAGCGCCGATCTCAGCAGCCTGCACTATGTGACCAACGGCTCGAAGATCTTCGATCATCCGACGGTCAAGAGCGATTGGACGATGGGCCCCGCATTCGGCACGACCGAGACCTTGACGATCAACACCGCGGTTCAGGCCAACACCCCGGAAGCAGACTATCGCGGCAGCCACGGCCAGCCCCTGCCTGGCAATGTGCTGAAGATATTCGATCCCGCCACCGGCGAGGTCGTGGCGCGCGGGCGACGCGGCGAGATCGCGATCAAGGGACCGACCTTGATGCTCGGCTATGTGGGCAAGACGTTGGACGAGACTTTCGACGAAGACGGCTTCTACTGCACCGGCGACGGCGGATATGTTGACGACGACGGCTACCTCTTCTGGGAGGGGCGCCTGAGCGACATGATCAAGACCGGCGGCGCCAATGTCTCGCCGCTGGAGGTGGACGCGGTCCTGGTCGCTTATCCGGGGATCAAGCGCGTCCAAACCGTCGGCGTGCCGCACGAAACCCTTGGCGAGATCGTGGTCGCCTGCATCGTGCCGCATGACGACGCCAAACTCGACGGGCGCGTCATCCGAGATTTTCTCAAGGAGCGGCTGGCGAGCTTCAAGGTCCCGCGCGAAGTCTTGTTCTTCCAGGAGAGTGAGTTCGCGGTGACAGGCAGCGAGAAGGTCAAGACGGCGGTTCTGCGCCAGCTCGTCTTGGCGCGCATTTCCGCAGCCAGCAGCGTGAAAGTGAAGGCGGAGAATCTAACCTAGAAGTTCGCCCTGGGGCGTCGCAGCATTTCGATCCCGGCTCAGGCGGGATCGGGGCTGCGCGCATTGAGCCGGTCGCCGCCCCACAGCAGGGCGTAGCCAGCGACTGCGGCGGCTACGCCGACGCACAGCGCCACGACGCGCCCACGCATGGATCGCTTCGGGCGCTCAGGAACGCACCGGTCACGGTGGTGGAGGATAGGCCCCCGCCCAGCGGCTCGGCGAACGAGCTCGGGAATCTGCGCCCCATGGCGCCCGCTCACTCCCGATCTTCACCTGCATCGCCGCCGGCGTTCAAGCCGTACTATAGTTACCGACTAAAATAGTCGATGATGATCATTTATATTGATCAAAGAAAAATAGAACAAGCTCGGCCACCGCCACAATTATTTGTCTTTTATTATAATCAATAGTCAATTTCTGTCATGATATTGTCAAATTTGTCCCAATTGTCCATTACTTCTACATTGTCAGTATGCAGAATATATTCCGCAACCCGTATTAACGCTGCATAAGGACTCCTTGTTTATTTGATCGCTCCGGAGGCCTTTATGGTTGCATTGAGTGATATCGCCGTCAGGATCGAGCCGATCCAAGGCCAAATGTTGGGCTCTGAGGTGTTCGATCGCTTTTCGGCGGCGCCCGATTTGATGGCGATCGGGGTTGTGGACGCCGACAATGTTCCGGTGGGCCTTGTCGAGCGAAACCAGTTTTCGCTGAAGATGGCGAGCACGTATGGACGGGCGCTTTACGGCGGGCGGCCCATCGCCAACATCATGGACCGCAGCCCCCTGATTGTCGATCAGGCCGCCGTTGTGTCGGATTTCGCGGGCGCGGCCCTCCGGAGCCAGCCATCCGATCTCCTGAAGGGGATCATCGTCACCCACGAGGGGCGTTACGCGGGCGTCGCCACCATCACGGCTGTGCTGCAAGCGATCTCCGATCAATCCCAGCGAGATGCGGCCGATCTGGCCTCGGCGTCGAACGAACTGATCCACGCCAAAAGCGAAGTGCAGGCGGCCAACAGTCTCTTGAAGGAAGCGCTCGACGCCATGAGCGAGGGCGTGGCGGTGTTCAACGACCGGGAGGAATGTGTCCTCTGGAACACCAAATACGCCTCATCCCACCACCGAAGCCTCGATGTGCTCCGCCAGGGGGTAAGCTTTTCAGAGCTTCTTCGCCATGGCGTCGAGAACGGGCAATATGTGGAGGCCATCGGCCAGGAAGAAGCGTGGCTGCGTAATCGGATCTTCAGGCGCGCCGCGTTGATCGACCGGATTTCCGAGGAGCAAGAACTACCGGATGGCCGCTTCATCCGCGTCGAAGACAGCCGCCTGGCGAGCGGCGGCTCGATCAGCGTGGCGGTGGACATCACCGACATAAAGCGACAAGGCG
>JAMFTA010000217.1 GCA_026225565.1 Caulobacter sp.
CCCACCCCGCCCCAGCCGCCGCCGGCCGCAGCCCAAGAGATTGATGCGGCTGAGGAAAACAGGCCAGACCCGTGGGCGGACGTGCCCCGCACCTATCGTGTCCACGACGACGCCGTCTGGCAGACGGCGCGGGAAGACTACCTCTGCGGCTACTCCGCCGAGGCGGTCTGCGCCCAGCATCGGCTGAACTTATCCACCTTTCGCCAGCGCGCGCGGCGGGAGGGATGGAAAAAAAGCGATGTGGGAAGTCCCCTCCCCGTCCCCCTCAATGACGCCGCCGAGCCGGAGGCTGCGCCGCCGACGCCCGAACTGGTCGACCTGGCCTGGCGCTCGGCCGCCCAATCCATGAAGCGCGGCCAGGTGCGCGAGGCCCGCGCCTGGATGAAGCTCTGGCAGGAACTGACGGCGTTGGTGCGCGAGGAGGAAGAGGCCGTGCGCAGGGCGCAGGCGGAGGCGCGCTGGCAAGAGCAGCAGGCGGCGCAGAAGCTGGCGGACGAGGCGAAGGCGAAAGCCCGCGCCGAGGCTCAGGCGGCGGTGAAAGCCGAGGCGCAATTGCACCCTTTGCACCCTGATTTCGGCGTGCAATCGGACCCCGACGCAGAACCCGGCGGCGTCGCCCGCCAGGCCCTTTGCGACGCCCTGAACGTGGAGATCGAGCGCGGCGGCCACAGCCCCGCCATCGCCCAGGCCATCGAAAGCCTCAGGGCCAGAATCGCCCACTCCGCCGCGACGTCCGCAAGCCGAGGGCAGAGCGGGCCATGAGCCCTCATTGATCATCCTCCGGGATCATTCTCGGGGATCGCCCTGGGCGGCGCGCATCTGACGACGATACACGTCTATATTGCTTACGGGACATCATTTTCGGAACCTCCTGCCCTAGACCGCCGGCGACAGCGAAGGTGTGGAGAGCGATCATGCGGATGTGGGTTGGCGCAATGGCGGGTTGCGCAGGTGCGGTGCTCGCGGGGACGATGGCGAGGGCGGAGGCGCCCTTCTATGTCTCCGGCGACATCGGCGGCTATTTTCGGGATTCGGACAGTGGGGCGGACACCTTTCATCATTCCGCTACGCCCACCACCCTTGTTCCCGGCACGGACAAACGCGGTTTCGACGATGGGGAAGTCGGCTACCTAGCCCTGGGCTATCGCGTGGCGCCGCATATCCGCGTAGAGGGCGAGCTGGGATACGCCTCATACACCGGCAGCACCCTGAACCCCTTTACCGCCGTGCTCGGATATCCTGAACTGAACGGACAGACGTTCAGACGAACCTCCGGCGATCGGTTTTCACGCTACACCGGCACTGCGAACGTCTTCTACGATTTTTCACCCTATGCGGGACGCTTCACTCCCTATGTGGGCGGCGGCATGGGCGTCTCCGCCAACCACCAATCGTATGGGGTGTTTACCGCGGCGGACGGCACGCCGTTCCGCAGCAGTGGCGGCTCCTCCACCCAAGGCCTCGGCATGGTGGAGGCGGGCGTCAGCATCGCCCTCACCCCCCAGCTGTCGCTCGTGCCGGCCTATCGCTACACCCACTTCTTCGCCGACAAGGAGGACGTGGCCCATGTGGTCAAGGTGGGCCTTAGGTATAACTTCTAGAGGGCGCTACCCCTCCAGCCGCTTGACCAGGCTGGAGGTGTCCCAGCGGCGGCCGCCGAGCTTCTGCACGTCGGCGTAGAACTGATCGACCAGGGCGGTGAGGGCCAGGGTCGAGCCATTGGCGCGGGCTTCGTCGAGCACGAGCCCAAGGTCCTTCCTCATCCAGTCCACGGCGAAGCCGAACTCGAACTCGCCCTTGGCCATGGTCGGCCAGCGGTTCTCCATCTGCCAGCTCTGGGCGGCGCCCTTGGAGATGGCGGCGAGCACCGCGTCGGCGTCGATGCCCGATCTTTTCGCAAAGTGAACGGCTTCCGCCAGCCCCTGGACTGTGCCGGCGATGCAGATCTGGTTGACCATCTTGGCCAGCTGCCCGGCCCCGGATCCGCCGATGCGCTGGATGGTCTTGCCGTAGGCTGAGATCACCGGCTCGATGCGGTTGCAGGCGGCCTCATCGCCCCCGAGCATGACGGTGAGCGTCCCCTTCTGGGCCCCCGCCTGGCCGCCGGAAACCGGGGCGTCGACAAACCAGCGACCGCCCTCCCCCGCCAGCGCCGCCATCTCGCGGGCGATCTTGGCCGAGGTGGTGGTGTGGTCGACGATGGCCGCGCCGGACGCCAGGGCGGGCAGGGCCTCGGTCGCCACGGCGCGCACGTCGTCGTCGTTGCCGACGCAGAGGGCCAGGATCTCGCACCCCGCCGCCGCCTCGGCGACGGTCGCCCCCGCCCGCCCGCCGTGGGCGGCGACGAAGGCCTGCGCCTTGTCCGGGCTGCGGTTGAATACCGAAACCTCGTGCCCGGCCGCGACCAGATGTCCGGCCATGGGCGCCCCCATCACGCCCAAACCGATAAAGCCGACCTTCATGCGCGCCTCCAAAATTTGTCCGCCGGTTAGGCCCAGAGGCGGCAAAGCGCAACCGCATCTTAACTAGGACCCCGTTAAGCATGAGGGTCGAACAAGGTTTTGAGGCCGATGGCTTACAACGCAAACGCGCCGATCCTGATCAAGAAGATCAAGAAGGTCGGCGGCCACGGCCACCACGGGGGCGCCTGGAAGGTGGCCTATGCCGACTTCGTCACCGCCATGATGGCTTTCTTCCTTCTGATGTGGCTGATCAACACCACCAGCCCCGAGCAGAAGCGCGGCATCGCCGACTATTTCGCCCCCGCCTCGGTCTCCCAATCCACCTCCGGTTCGGGCGGCATTCTCGGCGGCACGGCGCTGGGCGACCAGGGCGCCAAGAGCGACGGCTCCCAGACCGTGGTGCAGCAGCTCGCCCCCGAGGCCCCGGACAAGACCAAGGACGCCGGCAAGAGCTCGGCCGCCGCCGCCGACGACCCGCAAAAGGCCATCAAGCAAGCCGCCGCCAAGAAGGAGGCGGACGATTTCCAGAGCGCCGCCCAGTCGCTGCGCCAGGCCATGCAGGACATGCCGGAGTTGGCCGAACTCTCCAAACAGGTCCTGGTGGACCAGACGCCCGAGGGCCTGCGCATCCAGCTGATCGACCAGGAGGGGCGCTCCATGTTCGAGCCCGCCTCGGCCAAGCCCAACGACCGGGCGCGCCTGTTGCTGCGGGCCGTGGCCAAGGTGGTCAACCAGCTGCACAACCGAATCACTGTCGCCGGCCACACCTCCGCCTCTGCGGCGGGCGGCAAGGACGGGGACGATTGGGCCCTTTCCGCCGCCCGCGCCAATGCGTCGCGCGCCGTCCTGCAAGAGGCCGGGGTGCAGCAGGACCGCATCTATCAGGTCTCGGGCAAGGCCAATTCCGATCCGCTTTATGCCGACGACCCCACCCTGCCCGGAAATCGCCGCATCGCCATCGTACTCTTGCGCGAGAAGCCGGTGCTGCCCCCCGACGGCGGGCCGTGATGCGGCGACGCGTCACCCCCCTTGCGCGGCGCGCCGGGATCGGTCCAAATCAGATCGACAGCCAGACCAGAGCCAAGAAGGGATGAAAACCGGGCGGTGACCCAGCATTTCGCGACACGCCAGCTGCGGTTCTTCCTCACCGCCCCGACGCCGTGTCCCTATTTGCCGGGCCGCGACGAGCGCAAGGTGTTCGCCCACCTGCCGCTCTCCGAAGGCGCCTCGGTCAACGACGCCTTGACCGAAGTGGGTTTTCGCCGCTCCCAGAACATCGCCTACCGCCCCGCCTGCGAGGCTTGCGACGCCTGCGTCTCGGCCCGCATCCCGGTGGCCGACTATGTCTTCTCCAAGTCCGAGGATCGGGTGCTGGACAAGGGCCTGGACCTGGAGCGCCATATCGTGGAGTCCGAGGCGACCATGGAGCAGTTCGAGCTCCTGCGCCGCTATCTGCTCACCCGCCACGCGGCGGGGGGGATGGCCGACATGACCTGGCCGGACTTCGTGGCCATGGTGGAGGATACGGCCGTCCGCACCCACCTGATCGAATACCGCACCCGCACCGACGATCACGGACCGGGGGAGCTGGCCGCCTGCGCCCTGGTGGATGTGCTCGCCGACGGCCTCTCCCTGGTCTACAGCTTCTTCAACCCCGATCTGTCCAAGCGCAGCCTCGGCTCCTTCATGATCCTGGATCATGTCCGCCAGGCGCGGGCGGCGCAGCTGCCCTTCGTCTACCTGGGCTATTGGGTCTCGGGCTCCCACAAGATGGACTACAAGGCCCGCTTCTCGCCGCTAGAGGTGCTGAAGCCCGGCGGCTGGCGGCTGCTCTCCGCGCGGGAGCGCAACGGCGAGACTTAGGGCGGGGCGCAGTCGCTGGGGGCGATCGGTCCGTCGGCGTTCCACGCCAGCGGGCTGACGTAGAGGGCGCGATGGCGCGGGGGCGACGCCTCGCGCCAGGCGTGAAAGGCCATCATGGGCTCGCCTCTCGGTCCTATGAACACATCCTGCCCGCCCGGGCCTGAAAGGCCGTTGGCGGCGCTGAGGAGCGGCGCGGACGCCTTCTGATAAGGGCCCATCAGGCGATCGGCGCTGGCGTAACCCACCGCATAGCTGCCGCCGCCATAGTAGCCGCCGGAATAGAACAGGTAATAGCGCCCCGCGTGCTTGATCAGCGAGGGCGCCTCCACCACCTGCCCCTCCCACGGCTGATCGCGATGGATCAGGGGCGTAGCGTCCGCCAGGATCCAGGGTGCGTCGACCCCATGGGATCCCTCCAGGGCGAGGCCGTCCGGCGTCAGCTTCTGAAGATAGATGGCCGGCGCCCCCGAGCAACAGTTGGAGTCGGTCTTCCACAGCAGATATTCAGCCCCGTCGTCGTCCCGGAAGACGCTGGGGTCGATCGCCCCGCCATCCGCCAGAGGGCAGACCAGGGGCCTGGTCTCGCTGGTGGGGACGAAGGGACCTTGCGGCGTCGGACTCTCAGCCACGCCGATGCAGGGGCGCCCGCTGAAGCCGTAGCGGGCGGTGAAGTAGAGGCGGTAGGGCTCGCCCGGCCGGTGCACGGCCGCCGGCGCCCAGGTGAAGCCCGGCTGGGCCCAGGCCGGCAGGCGCGGCAAGGCGTCGGCGGGGGCGGTCCAATGGCGCAGCTGCGGGTCGTCCGAGCGGCTGAAGGGCACGTTCAAGAGGGCGCCCGCCTGAGCTGGGCCTGGCTGAGCTGGACCCGGCTGGGCTGGACCCGACTCTGCGACATTGGTGCCGTAGGCGAACGCGGGCGGGCCCCCCATCGGTTCGGGAGCGGACGGCTCGACCAGGATGCTGGGATCGGGAAAGTCGCTGTCCAGGGCCGGGGCGGGGGGGCACATCCTGACATCGGCGCTGGAGACCTGGGCCGCCGCCGAAGCCACCACCAACAAGACGGTCACCGTCAGGGCCCGCTTTAAAACATAGGCGATGAGAATATCTCCGTCGGGAAGCAAATCGCGGCTTAGGCTTTAGGCCCGGCAAAACGGGCTTTTTTGCGAGCCTATTTGGGCCGAAACCGCTTGGAGGCGGGGAAGCCCTTGGGCACGACCTTGCCCGAGGCGGCGCGCTTGCCGATCCAGTCGCGCCATTCGGGCCACTCGCGGTTCCTGCCCGCGCTGTCCACCCAGGCGGCGCCCACGTCCGCGTTGAAGAGGATGGCGTCGCGCAATCCCTCTTCGCGATAGCCCTGCAGCTTCACCCCCTTGCCGCGCGGCATCTCCGGGAGCTCGGAGACCGGGAAGATCAGCGCCTTGCCATTGTCGCCGACCACGGCGATGTGATCGCCGGTGACGGGAAGGCAGATCAGCGCCTTGCCCTCGTCCACATTCACCACCTGTTTGCCGGCCTTGCGGTTGGCCAAAAGGTCGTCTTCGGCGGCGATGAAGCCGTAGCCGCCGGTGGAGGCCAGAACCCGCTTGCCGCCCGCCCTATGCGGAAAGACGGAGACGAACTCGGTCTTGTCGTCCAGGTCCAGCATTAGCCTGAGCGGCTCGCCCTGGGAGCGGGCGGAGGGGAGCTTGTCGCAGGCCAGGGTGAAGAAGCGGCCGTCCGAAGCGAAGATCAGGAGCTTGTCGGTGGTCTCGGCCGGGACCAGGAAGGCGAGCGCATCCCCCTCCTTGAACTTCAGCTCGGAGGGGTCGTCCACCCTGCCCTTGGCGGCCCGGATCCAGCCCCGGGTGGAGATGATCACGGTGATCGGCTCCCGCACGATCAGACTGTCGGCCACGGCGCTGGCGTCGATCAGCGGGGCGTCGGCGAAGGTCGAGCGGCGCTTGGAGAGGGCCGGGTCCTTGGCCATGACGGCGCGAACCTTTCGGAGGTCCTCCGCCACCTTGGCCCATTGCTTGACATCGGAGGCCAGCAAGCCGGCCAGGCCCGCGCGTTCCTCGGTCAGGGCGGCGTGCTCGCGGCTGAGCTCCATCTCCTCCAGCTTGGCCAAGGAGCGCAGGCGGGTGTTGAGGATGGCCTCGGCCTGGATCTCGGAGAGGGAGAAGGCGGCCATCAGCTTGGCCTTCGGCTCGTCCTCGAAACGGACGATGCGGATCACCTCATCCAGGTTCAGGTAGACGATCAGCAGGCCATCTAAAATGTGCAGGCGAGCGTCGATCTTCTGCAGGCGCCAGTTGGCGCGCCGGCCGTCCACCTCGCGGCGGTGATCCAGGAAGGCCTGCAACGCCGCCTTCAGCCCCATCACCCGGGGGGTGCAGGTCTTGTCCAAGACGTTGATATTGACCGGGAAGCGCACCTCCAGGTCGCAGAGCCGATAGAGGCTCTCCATCAGGACCTCCGGCTCGACATTGCGGGCCTTGGGCTCGATGACCAGCCGCACCTTCTCGTCGGACTCGTCGCGGACGTCGCCGAGCAGGGGGGCCTTCTTCAGCTCGATCAGGCTGGCCAGCTGTTCGACCAGGCGGGACTTCTGAACCTGATAGGGCACTTCCAGAACCACGATCCGCCAGGCGCCCCGCTCCAGCTGTTCGACCACATAGCGGGCGCGCGTCCGCACCCCGCCCCGGCCGGTCTCGTACATTTCAAGCAGGCTGGCTTTGGGCTCCACGATGATGCCGCCCGTGGGGAAGTCCGGTCCCGGAACCCGCTCCACCAGATCGGCGGTGGAGGCGTCGGGGTGCTGCAGCAGCAGCAAACAGGCGTCGATCAGCTCGCCGGCGTTGTGGGGCGGGATGGAGGTGGCCATGCCCACGGCGATCCCCGCCGATCCGTTGGCGAGCAAGTTCGGAAAGGCGCAGGGCAGCACCACCGGCTCTTCGTCCTGGCCGTCATAGGTGGGGCGGAAATCGACAGCATCCTCGTCGATGCCGTCCAAGAGCAGCACCGCCTCGGCGGTCATCTTGCACTCGGTGTAGCGCATGGCGGCGGCGTTATCGCCGTCGATATTGCCGAAGTTGCCCTGCCCCTCCACCAGCGGATAGCGCTGGGAGAAGTCCTGGGCCAGGCGCACCAGGGCGTCATAGATCGACTGGTCCCCGTGGGGGTGGAAGTTGCCCATCACCTCGCCGACCACCTTGGCGCATTTGCGCGCCGCCGAGCCGGGGTTCAGCCGCATCTCGTGCATGGCGTAGAGAACCCGCCGGTGTACGGGCTTCAGCCCATCGCGCACGTCCGGCAGGGCCCGGTTCATGATGGTGGAGAGGGCGTAGGCCAGATAGCGCTTGGAGAGCGCCTCCGACAGCTGTTCATCGACGATGCGCCCGCCCTCTTCGGGCGGCGGCGGGGGGGCGACGTGCTTGGACATGAAGGCGCTGGGGTCGCTAAGGTGAGAGACTCACCCTTCTTAGTCGATCAGGCCGGCTGAAGCGACAGAGCCGGCGTTGTCGCGACGCCTCGGCCGGCGGCGATCAGCTGACGCCAAAGGCCGACGTAGCCGGCGATCAGGATCAGGGGGGCGAGCTGCACGTGGCCGATGGCCCAGAGGGGCACCACCAACAAGGGCGCGGCGTAGAGCAAGGCGAGGGAGACCCGGGACCCCACCGGAACGGCTAGCAGCATCAGGTCGTAGTCGAAGGCGTAGGGCAGAGCGATCAAGGTGCCCAGCGCCGCCAGTCCCGCCTTCAGCGGCCAGGGCGCCGCCTTGCGCCAGGCGATCAGGGTCGCCCCCATGACAGTCACGGCCGCCAGCGCCTGAACGCCCTGCGCCAGCGCCAGCGGGACGCCGAGCTGGATCAGGGCCACGAACAGGGTCGGCGTCTTGTTCAGGGGCAGGAGACCTGCCGCCAGCTCATGTCCAACCATCGGCAAGGTGGTGAAGAAGGCGCGCCAAGGCTCGACCCCGAAGGCCAGAAGCGACACACCGATGACAGCAAGGCTGCTTACGGCTGCCCCGCCGATGCTCTTCCAGCGCCCGGTCCCCAGGGTTAGCACCGGCAGCAGGATGGCCAGATGCGGCTTGATCACCAAAAGGCCAAGGATGGCGCCCGCCGTCCACGGCCGGCGGTCCATCAGCAAAAGTCCCGCCCCCAGAATGGCGCAGGTGAGAAATCCGTTCTGGCCCTGCATGAAATTCTGGAACACCGCCGGAAACGCTACGGCCAGGAGCAGCGCCTCTCGCCCCCACCCGATCAGCCGCGTCATGCCGAGGTAGAGGCCAAAGCCAGCAAGGCTAAACACCGCAAAGGCGGTGCGATAGGGCAAGAGCGCCAAGGGGGCGATCAAGAGCTGGAAGGCCGGCGGATAGCACCACAGGTAGATCCCCTGGCTTCCCGCCACTGCTCCCCGCTCGGCCTTGAGAATCGCGTGGGCGCTGTAGGCGAGGATCGCCTTGCCCTTCAGCGCCAAGCTGGAGGCGCCGTAGAAGATGATGAAATCGGCGCCCAAGGGCTGACCGCGCAGATCGAGATCGCCCCTCAGCAAGGCGAACCACAGGGCGGCGGCGATCCCATAGCCGATCGCCAGGATGATACAGACCAGCCGCACCCGCTGCTTGGTGACTAGCCTGTCGAGTGCGCCGAGAGTCATGGCCTCAGCATGGCGGGGGAAGTTTAAAATCCGGTGGAAACTGGCTAAGCCTCAAAGCCCCTTCGTCTTCGCCGCCTCGTCCACCCGGTCGCCGAGGTCGGTCAGGTTGCGGTGCAGGCTTTCCAGGGCGAAACCCAGGGCGAATAGATGCCCCACCGCGTCGAAGCTGAGCTCGTGGGTCAGGCGCGACTGGCGCAGATTTCCCATGGCCGCCTCGAAAGCCTTCAGCCGCGCCTCGCGATCCCCCCGCTCCACCCGCCGCCCGGCCACCAGGGCGCTTCCGCAGGCGCGCATGAAGGCCGCCTCGGCCTGCATCAAAGCGCCGGTGGGGGCGCCGATCAGGGCCGCCACATCCTCGGGCAGGGGGCCCATGGCCCGACTGAGGCTGATCCCGTCGTTGCGCACCCGCCAAAGGGTGCGCGGCAGGGCGGTGGTGAGACGGTGCTCGCCCAGGCGGCTGGAGCGTTCGCGATCCGCATCGATCATCACGCTCTCGATGCCGGACAGGGCGAGGCGGATGCGCAGCTGCACCTCGTTGTGCCGGTCGATCTGCGCCGCGCGGGAGACGTCCTCGGCATAGTCGTCCAGGACGTCGGCCATCAGGCCCAAGACCGCCTGCACCCGCGCGATGACCAGGGCGGTGGAGCGGGCGGGGAAGATCAGGACGCTGGCCACCACCCCGATGACGCTGCCGATGGCGATCTCCAGCACCCGGTAAAGCGCCGAATCGATCGGCCCCAGGCTGCCGCCGGAGGGGCTGATCAGCATGATGACGGCGGTCACCGGAGCGGCCTTCAGGCTCGGGCGCAGGGCCGCGGCGAAGACCGCCACCCCCACCGCGAAGGTCAGGGCGGCGCCCAGGCCCACGGGGGTGTGCGGATGTAGCCAGGCGGCGAACCCGCCCACCACGGCGCCCAGGAGCGTGCCCTTCATCCGGTCGATGGAGGCGCCGAGCGTGCCGCCGATCGACCCCTGCATGACGATGACCACGGTGAACACCGCCCAGTATCCCTGGGGCAGATCGAACAGGTGGTAGAGAAGGAAGGCCAGCAAGGTCCCCGCCACCACCCGCACGGTCTGGCGCGCCTCGGCGCCGCGGGAGAAGAGGCCGGTCGCCGCCGCGGTAAGGGTCTCGCGCAGGGGTTTCACAGCCGCCCCGCCGCGTGCAGCTTGTCGATCAGCCACACCCGCGCCGGAGGCAAGGGGCGGTTTAAGGGCCCAAAGACGAACTGTTCGAGGAAATGGCCGGTGAGGGCGAAGCCGGCGGCCACATCGCCCTCCGCCAACCCGCCTTGGGAGGAGAGCAGGAAGGGCGGCAGGGCCAGCATCCGCTCATGATAGGGCGCCCCGGCGGCGCGGCTGACCGCCCGGCCGCTCTTGGGGCTGACGTAGATCAGGTCATCGACCACGCCGGTGGCGGCGCAGCGGCTGAAGTCCAGCCCGAACCCGAGTTCCTCAAGCAGCCCCGCCTCGAAACGCACGAAGACGGCGGGCCAGATCTCGTCCAGGGCGAAAGAGGCTGTCAGGGCCTCGAAGCCAGCGAAGGCGCCGGGGTGCGGCTGGCGCTCCGGCAACGCCCCTTGCGCCACGGCGGCGGCGGCGGAAAGGCCCGCCAGCGCCATCGGATCGTCGAACAGGGCCGCCGGCCCCTCCCCCACCGGCTCCAACTGGGCCGAGCCGAGATTGTCCGAAGTGCGCGAGCGATAGGCGGCCAGCACCCGCGCGCCGGGCTGCAGATAGGGCTTCATCCTGCGCGACGCAGCGCCCGCCACATGGGCGGCGTAGCGGCCGTGGGTCTCGGTCAGAAGCTCGACGATGGCCCCGGTCTCCCCGAAGGCCCGCGACGAGAGCACATAGGCGTCGTCCTGCCATTCCATCTTAGCCGCCGTGTACTTCCCCCTTCCCCCTTGGAGGGGGGAAGGGCCGGAGATGGGAGTGACACGGGTTCAGCAGATGGCGCGGTCGCGCCAGCTTCCGCTGGCGGCGCACCCCCACCCCTGGCCCCTCCCCCTTCAACAGGGAGGCGGGGACCGACGCCCCACCTTGATAGGAAACAGAAGGTTCCCCTCCCCTAGGCATCGAACTCCAGCCCGGAATCCTGGTAGAAGTCCCGGCGTTCGGACCAGTTCTCCATCACCTTCACGTGCAGGAAGAGGTGGATCGGCCGGTCGAGAATCTCGGCCAAATCCTCGCGGGATTTCTGCCCGATCCACTTCAGGGTCTGGCCGCCCTTGCCGAGGAGGATGGCGCGCTGGCCGTCGCGCTCCACATAGATGGACTGCTCGATGCGGGCCGAGCCGTCCTTCTTCTCTTCAAAGGCGGTGGTCTCCACGGCGGCGGCGTAGGGCAGCTCCTCGTGAACGCGCAGATAGAGCTTCTCGCGGGTGATCTCGGCGGCCAGCAGGCGCACCGGCAGGTCGGCGGTCTGGTCCTCGGGATAGAGCCACGGGCCTTCGGGCATCAGCTCCCCAAGCCGCGCCTTCAGGTCGGCCACGCCCGAGCCGCTGGTCGCCGAGACCATGAAGACCTCGCTATAGATGCCTTCCTGAAACCGTGCGTCGGCCAGGGCCAGGAGCTTGTCGCGCTTGACCGAGTCGATCTTGTTGAGGGCCAGGATGGCCTTGCGACCGCTCTGCTTCAGCCGTTCGACGATGGTGCGGTCGTCCTCGGCCGAGCGGTGCTGGGCGGCGGAGGCGCCTCGTTCCATCACCGCGATCTCGCCCTCGGCGTCCACCAGATGCACCACGGCCTCGGCGTCGTCGGCGCCGGCCCAGGCGGAGCGGACCATGGCCCGGTCCAGCCGCCGACGCGGGGTGAAGACGCCCGGCGTGTCCACCAGGATCACCTGGGCGCGGCCCTCCATGGCCACGCCCCGCACCGGAAAGCGGGTGGTCTGGACCTTTCGGGTGACGATGGAGACCTTGGCCCCCACCAGCTTGTTCACCAGGGTGGACTTGCCGGCGTTGGGCGCCCCGATCACGGCGGCGAAGCCGGCGCGGGTGGGTGAGTTGTCTGTGGGTTCGGTGGTTTCGGTCATATCGTTCACTGGGCCTGCTCTCGGTCGAGCAGCGCCTGCGCCGCCGCCTTCTCCGCCGCCTGTCGGGACGGCCCCGCCCCCGTGGCGGGCGCATAATCCACGATCATGACTTCGACCACGAAGCGCGGAGCGTGATCCGGTCCGTCGCGGCTGACAATACGATACTGCGGCAACGGCTTGCCGAACCCTTGCGCCCATTCCTGCAGCGCGGTCTTGGGGTCCTTAGCTGGCGCCAGATCCAGGTTCGCCGCCGCCGCCGCCCAAAAGTGGCGAAACACCTCGCGCGCCGGCTCCAGCCCGCCGTCCAGATAGATGGCCGCCATCACCGCCTCGCAGGCGTCGGCCAGGATCGAGGCCTTCTCCCGCCCACCGGTGCGGGTCTCCCCGCCCGACAGTCGCAGCGCCTCGCCAAGGCTCATGGCGCGGGCGACGGCGGCGCAGGTCTCGCCATTGACCAGCGCGTTCAGCTGCACCGCCAGGTCGCCCTCGCGGGCGGCGGCATCGCGCTCCAGCAAGGATTCGGCGGTCAGCAGGCCCAGCACCCGGTCGCCGAGAAACTCCAGCCGCTCATTGTCGTGCATCCGCCCGCCTTTGACGGTGCGAACCCCCTCGCCAATGGAGGCATGGGTCAGGGCCCGATCGATCAGGGCCTTGTCACGAAAGACATAGCCCAGGCGACCCTCAAGCTCTGAGATCGCCGTCTGCCTCTGGTTCAAAGGGCGGCGATCACGTCAGGAAGTGGACGAACCGGTCCCACCGCGCGTCGGTGAACCAGGTCCAGGGCTTGAACATCGAGGCGCCCTGCTTCCAGGAAAACAGGATCACGTCCGCCTTGCCGACCAGGTTCTCGGCCGGCACGAAGCCGACCCCGGCGTTGTCGGGCACAAAGCCCGGTCCGGCATAGGGCTGGCCCACATACTGGTCCAGGCTGTTGTCCCAGGGGCAGGCCTTGTCGGTATAGGAGCCGGCCGCATTGTAGGGGGGGAAGCGGCTATCCAGGGAATTGTCCCGGTTGTCGCCCATCATGAAGTAGCAGCCCTTGGGCACCACATAGACGCCGGTGTTGTCGGCCGGGCCGTCGGTTCCAAAGGAGTTGGAGATGAAGGTCTTGTCTCCGAGGGTCTCCTTGAAGCGGTCGATCTGGCGCGGCACGCCAAAGGCGGAATCCTCGTTGCTGGATTCCAGCTTCACGTCATTGACCGGCTGGTCGTTGATGTTCAGACGCCCGTGCTTGACCTGGATCCGGTCGCCCGGCAGGCCGACCAGCCGCTTGATATAGTCCACATGGCCGTCGCGGGGCAGCTTGAACACCACGATGTCGCCCCGGTGGGGCCCGTGCTGGAAAATGCGGCCGTGGAAGAGCGGCGGCGAGAAGGGGATCGAATTCTTGCTCCAGCCATAGGCGAACTTGGAGACGATGATGTAGTCGC
>JAMFTA010000025.1 GCA_026225565.1 Caulobacter sp.
AGCTGCTGCAGATGGAAGACCAGCTGCGTGGCCGCGTTGTGGGCCAGGACGAAGCCCTGGTCGCTGTCGCCGACGCGGTGCGCCGCGCCCGCGCGGGCCTAAAGGACCCCGGCCGCCCCATCGGCAGCTTCCTCTTCCTAGGTCCCCCCGGCGTCGGCAAGACCGAGCTGACCAGGGCCCTGGCCGAGTTCCTGTTCGACGACGAGAGCGCTATCACGCGGATGGACATGTCCGAATATATGGAAAAGCACTCGGTCAGCCGCATGATCGGCGCCCCCCCAGGCTATGTGGGCTATGACGAAGGCGGCGCCCTCACCGAATCCGTCCGCCGCCGGCCCTATCAGGTGGTGCTGTTCGACGAGGTGGAGAAGGCCCACCCGGATGTGTTCAACGTGCTGTTGCAGGTGCTGGACGACGGGCGCCTGACCGACGGCCAGGGCCGCACGGTGGATTTCAGGAACACCCTGATCATCATGACTTCAAACCTCGGCTCGGAATTCCTCTCGGTCAGCGTCGGGGAAGAGGGCGGCGGCGGCGAGACCGATGTGGAGTCGGTGCGGCCGCTCGTCATGGAGGCGGTGCGCCGCCACTTCCGCCCCGAGTTCCTGAACCGCATCGACGAGATCATCCTCTTCAAGCGCCTGTCGCGCTCGAACATGGATAGCATCGTCACCATCCAGCTGAAGCGGGTGGAAAAGCTCCTGGCCGACCGGCGGATGACTCTCAGCGTCGATACGTCCGGCCTGCATTGGCTGGGCGAGCGCGGCTACGACCCGGTCTATGGCGCGCGCCCGTTGAAGCGCGTGATCCAGAAGGAGCTGATCGACCCGATTGCGCGGAAGTTGTTGGCGGGGGAGATCGAGGACGGCGCGATTATTGCGGTGCGCGGGGGGGAGCAGGGGTTGGTGATTGGGAAGCCGACTTTGCAGTAGGGGTTGGGCTCCTCCCGTGATTTGCGGGAGGAGCCAGCTTTGCCTCTGCAAGGGCTTTTGCGCTCCGACGGTTTCGTTCTAATCTTCTACTTATGAGCGACCCTGAATTTAATTTCGACCTTGAGCCGGACCGAAAAGAGATATGGCAACAGCTCAGCTATGCCGCACGAACCATCGAAACATCGGTCCTTGTAGGCAACGGTGCTGGTTTGATCAGCATAATCACTGTGATTGCTAACACCGCCGCCATGCCATCTCGCATGAAAACTGCGGTTATCATCGCTTGGACGCCGGGAACTATGTTTTTGGCAGGTCTGGTCTTGGGGTATTTGTATTATATCCCGGCCTCGCTCCTTGTGGTATGGCAATACAAATATAGGAAAAAAGATCATCGGCTACCAGTAGATACTATTGAGGCTGCAAATAATTTCTTCCGCCCGGCACTCCAAACACTTAGTGGAATATTTCTTACTGGATCTGCTTTCTTTTTCTTTTCCGGCGTCTTAGCTGGTGCCAACGGCCTCTGGAATTTGGCGCACAGCTAGCATCGAAGATTGGAGAAAACGAAACGAAGCACGCTTCCGCGGCGGCCCCAGCGGGGCCGTCCTTGACAGCCACGACCGCTCTCGCCGTATCGTTCCACCATGGGCCTTGAGGGCTACTGGAACTACGGCTCAGATAATCGCTGTGGATGGTTTGGCGCGACCTTTCCCACCACCCCACCGTCATCCTAGGCCTTGTGCCTAGGACCGATACGCGCCGGCGTTTCAGGATTGGGCTGGATCGACGTTGCGTATCGGTCCTAGGCATAAAGCCTAGGATGACGAGCGCGGAGGGGTGTGGGGGGAGGCGCTCGCACCCCCAACGAAAAACCCCGCGCCGTGGGGCGCGGGGTTCTGCATTCGAGCGGCCGGTAGGGGGACCGCCGCCCTGTCTTGGGGGTTCGACCTTCTAGAACCCAACCGATAAGCGAACGGTCAATGAAAAGGCTCAATACCCGTTAGGCTAACTTAGTAGCAGCGGTTCCCGCGCACGTAGCGGCCCCAATAGGGATCCCAGCGCCAATAGCCCCGGCAGCCGCCGTAGGAGCCCCAATAGCCGGGGCCGGCGTAATAGCCGGGAGGGCCGCCGTAATAGGGGCTGGCCAGGCTGGCGCCGAGAGCGACACCGAGGATGCCGGCGCCAAGCACGCCGCCGTAGCCCCGGCCATAGCCGCCGCGATAACCGCCATAGCCGCCGCCGCGATAGCCGCCGCCGCGATAGCCGCCGCCATGGAATCCGCCGCCGCCGTGAAAGCCCTGGGCGTCGGCGGCGGTCGATGTGGCTAGGGTCGCACCGGCGACAGACAATACAGCCGCGGCGCCGATCAGGATCTTCTTGAACATCGGAACCTCCTCAATTGGTTCGCTGGTTAACGTGCGTCGGAGGGAAAGGTTCGGCGCACCTGAATGAGTGTCTCCATAGTGATCGGCGGCGCATGAACGGCGCCTGAATGATGCAGATAGGCGGCCGTCATCTCAGCGGCGCGCAGATCGCCGCGCCGAATCCGCACGCCGCCGATGGAGCCCTGGCTTGAGGGGGAGGCCCTGAGGGGCTCAGGCCTTGACGGGGCTTAGCGCATCCCGCGAATCTGGCCGGTGTTTTCCAGCTTGGCCACCTGTTCGTAGGCGGCGTGGATCAGCACCGAATCCACCCGGGCCTTCTGGGCCTTGAAGGCGGCCAGCTCCCGTCCGGCCAGCACCGTGCCTTGGGGCACCTTGGCGCTGGACGGGTCGAGCTTTTGTTCGCCCTTCATCACTTCATAGTGCAGATGCGGGCCGGTGGACATGCCGGTGGAGCCCACATAGGCCACCACCTGGCCCTGGGCCACATGCTGGCCCACGTGCAGGCCGCTGGCGTAGGCCGATAGGTGGCCGTAGCCGGTGGCCCAGCCGCCCTGATGCTCCAGCTTCAGCCAGTGGCCATAGCCGCCCGCCCAACGCTCTTCCCTCACCACGCCCGCGCCGGCGGCGTAGACCGGCGTGCCGGTGGGGGCGCCAAAATCGATGCCCGTGTGCATACGGGTGAAGCCCAGGAGCGGATGCATCCTCATGCCAAAGTCCGAGGTGACGCGAACGCTGTCCAGCGGGGTGCGCAAGAGGAAGCCTTTGATATTCTTGCCGAGCTCGTCGAAATAGTCGGTCTTGCCGTGGTCGTCGAAGCGATAGAAGCGGGTGGTCTGCCCCTTGGCGGCGAGCTCGGCGTAGAGCAGATCGCCGGTCGCGACGGTGCGCCCCGATTCGGTCACCTTGCGGGCGAACACCAGCTTGAACTGGTCGCTCGGATGGATGTCGCGGGCGAAGTCCACCTTGTGGCTGAACAGTTTGGCGGCTTCGGCCACCATGCGGCTGTCCGCCCCGGCCTTGATGGCGCTCTCATAGAGGGAGCCCTGCATGTGGCCCTCGGCGACCGTGGTCTCGCTCGAGACCTTTTCCTCCAACTCCCGCAGCTTCAGCGCGCCGTCGAAGGTGCGCGACAAGGTGACGGTGGAAGCGGGACCGGTCTTCATCGAAAGGCCGATCAGGCGCGCCGGCCCACGACGACCGACGGGATGGGCGATGGCGGCCTGGAAGGCGAGGCCGGCCTTGATATGCACGGTGTCGAGCGTCTGGCCCAGGAGGGCGACCACGGCGCGGGCCTCGTCGGCGGCGACGCCTGTGCGCTGCACCGCCGATTGTAGGGTCTCGCCCGGCAGCACCTTCACCGGCACGGACACCGCCGCCGCCAATCCCGAGCGCACGGTGGCGCCGGCCAGGGCCTGATGCTCAAGATTTCGGGTCTCCGCGGCGGTCAGAACCCTGGGGCCTTGGGGGGACGTCTTGTGGAGCAGGATCGAGCCCCCGATGCCGGCGCCGGCGGCGAGGACGATGGCGGTGGCCCCGGCGAGGGCGGGGCCATGACGGGCGACGGAAGGACGCGGGTCGAATGAGGGCATGAAATCCCAAGGCTGGGCGCGTCGCGATGCGGCGGGCGGTCGCGAGACGCGGTTGCAGTCAAAAAAGGCGCCTGCCCGTCCCCCGAATGACTAGCGCCGCATATTTCTCGCAAGGGTCGGGCTGGAAGGCAAGGTAAATCAATGGGCAAGCCGAGAAAGAGGGCAAATCGCGGCGTTCGGCCGCACAATTTTTAAGCTTAGCAGCGACTAACTATGCACCCTGCCCGTCGTCGCGCGGATCTGGGCCGACGTAGTCCAGGGTCACGTGGCGGATATCGATCACCCGCTTGCCGGCCTCCTGGAAGGTGACGGTGACCCGATTGTCGTCGATGGATTGCACCTGCCCCAGGCCCCAGCCGGGCTCTTGAGGATGGCGCACGAGGACGCCCGGTTCGAGGAAGGCTTCGATCATAACGCCTTATTGGCATGAACCCGCGCAAGGTTCGAGCGCTGCGTCTTTAAAGGGGCTTTTCAGCACGCTTTAATCGCGCCAGTTTCCAGTATGACCCTTTTGATCTTCCGCCGCCGCCCAGCGCCCCTGACGCGATCGCCCATCGCAAACTCCGTGAGCCCGCGATGAGCGACCCGGGATCGACCCTAACCTGGTCCAGCCTGCTCGAACCGGCGGAGAGCGCGGCCGCGCCAGACCCCGTCAGCGCAGCGGAGTTGGCCGGCATCCTTGCGGGACGCATGTGTCACGACTTCATCAGCCCGGCCAGCGCCATCGTCTCCGGCGTGGACCTTCTGGAAGACCCCACAGCGCAAGACATGCGCGAGGACGCCATGCGGCTGATCGAGGCGTCGGCCAAGAAGCTGGTGGGCATGTTGGCCTTCTCTAGGGTGGCGTTCGGCGGCTCGTCGACGGCGGAAAATTTCGACGTGCGCGAGCTGGAAAAGCTTACCCTGGGGGTCTTCGACCATGTGCGGCCGAGCTTGGAGTGGGCGGTGACGCTGGAGAGCGTCTCCAAGCCCTGCGCTCGGGCCCTGCTCAACCTGGCCCAGTTGGGCGCCACCGCCCTGCCTACGGGCGGGGTGGCGCGGGTGGCTGCGGTGCGCCAAGGCGGGGAAGTGCTGATGTCGGTGGAGGCGTCCGGCGCCCGCGCTCGGCTCCGACCGGAGGTGATTCGGGGCCTGAAGGGCGAGGCCCTGGGCGAGGGATTGAGCGGCCATTGGGTGCAGGCCTACTATCTGCACGCCCTCTTGAAGGAGGCGGGGGGGCGGCTGGATCATCATATCGCCGAGGAGCGCGTGACCCTTAGGGCCCGCTGCCCAGCGGGCGCCTGATTCGCCGCTGATTCCTCGTCTCAGGGGCGTAAATTTTCGCCGCCTCGAACTGCTCCTTAACCTCGACCGCCGATGATCCTGCGTTGAGTCCGGCTGGTCCGCCGGGCGTGGTGAGGGACCGGCTGCGGTGAAAACCTGCCTTGTCGTCGATGATAGCCGGGTCGTGCGTAAGGTCGCGCGCCGCATCCTCGAGGGCCATGATTTCGAGGTCACCGAGGCGGTCGACGGGGCGGAGGCCCTGGCCACCTGCCGCGCCGCCATGCCCGAAGCAATTCTCCTCGATTGGAACATGCCGATGATGGACGGCCTGGAGTTCCTGCGGCGCCTGCGCAAGGAGCCTCGGGGCCAGGAGCCGACGGTGATCTTCTGCTCCGCCGAGACCCACCCAGATCGCATCGCCGAAGCGCTCGATTGCGGCGCTGACGAATACATCATGAAGCCGTTCGACAGCGAGATCATCGAGGCGAAGTTCGCCGAGGCGGGTCTGATTTGAGCCCGGGCGATCTGGAATTCCTCTGCGCCCTGGTGCGCGCCCGCTCCGGTCTGGTGCTGACGGGGGAGCGCGGCTTCTTTGCGGAGACGCGCCTTAGCCCCCTGGCGCGACGCGAAGGCGCGGCGTCGGTGGCGGACCTGGTCCAACGGGTGAAGATCGCTGGCGACGATCGGCTGCTGCGCGCCGTGGTCGAGGCCATGCTGATCCAGGAGACCTCCTTCTTTCGCGATCGAGAGGTGTTCGCCACGCTTGCCGAAACGGTGCTGCCCTCCCTGGCCGCCGCCCACGACGGTCCGCTCCGTGTCTGGTCCGCCGGCTGCGCCTTTGGGCAGGAGGCCTATTCCCTGGCCATGCTGGCGGCGGACGCGCCCCAAAGGATCGCCCTCGATATCTTCGCCAGCGACCTATCCAGCGCCGCCTTGGAGAAGGGCGAGAGCGGCCTCTACACCCATTTCGAGGTGCAGCGGGGCCTGCCGATCCGCGGGCTTTTGCGCCATTTTGAGCCGGCCGACGACGCCTGGCGAATCGCCCCGGACCTGCGCCAGATGGTGCGGTGGCGCCGGCTGAATCTGGTGGACGAGTTCAAGGTGTCCAAGCCCTTCGACCTCATCCTTTGCCGTAATGTGGTCGATGGTTTCTATCCGGCGATCAGGGCCAAGGTATTCGAGCGGCTGGAGCACGCCCTGGCGCCCGGCGGCTGGCTGGTGCTGGGCGCCCGGGAGACGGCGCCCGACGGATTTGTCGCCGCTGGCGCCGCCGGGATCTTCCGCCGCAGGATCGCCCTGGTCGCCGCCGCCTAGAGCAGCGTTTCCACACGCTCGATCGGCCGCCCCACCGCCGCACCCTTGGGGCTGACCACGATCGGCCGCTCCACCAGGACCGGATGGGTGATCATCGCCGCGATCAGCTGGTCGTCCGTCACCCCCGGCTGGTCCAGGCCGAGTTCTTTCACCAAGCCTTCCCGGGCGCGAAGAATGGCGCAGGGGGACGCTCCCATGGTCTGCAGGAGGGCGGTGAGGCCCTCGCGGGTCCAGCCCGCCTTCAGATATTCCACCACGGTCGGCTCCAGGCCCCGGTCCCGCAGCATCGCAAGGACCTTG
The DNA here is from genome assembly GCA_026225565.1 of Caulobacter sp. Lineage (GTDB taxonomy): Bacteria > Pseudomonadota > Alphaproteobacteria > Caulobacterales > Caulobacteraceae > CAIOYC01. The sequence continues at coordinate 6,784 of JAMFTA010000025.1, forward strand.
CGCGAGGTCGAGCACTTGGGGTTGTGAAAAATGGTCAAGCCGTTCGAGGTCATGCGCGTCCTTTCCGCATCAGCCGCCGCTGAATGCGCCGGATCGGGCGCGCGGGGCGGCAAGTCAAGAGCGGCGCGCGTTGCGAAGCTCAGCCGGCGCGACTAATCCATGCCGGTGTCCGACCCTGCCCCCTCTTTTGTCCGCGATTTGACCTGGCGTCTGGAGGCGCTGAGCTTCGATGCGGTCAGCGCGGTGGTGCGGCTCTTCCCCGTCGAATGGATATCGGCCCTGGGGGGCTGGATGTTCCGCTGGCTGGGGCCCCTGACCCCCTCGGCGCGAATCGCCGAGCGCAATATCGATCTGGCCTTTCCCGACTTGTCGCCGCCCCAGCGGGCCAAGCTCCTGGGCGATCAGTGGGACAACCTCGGCCGCACCTTCTTCGAATTTCCCCTGACCGATCGGCTGACCCCCGCCCTCGGCCGGGTGGAGGTGGTTGGGCGCGAACGCCTGACAGCCATCGCCCAGTCCGGCAAGCCGGCCATCCTGATTTCCGGCCACTTCGCCAATTGGGAGGTGATGGCCGCCGCCATCGTCGACGCCGGAGTGCCGGCGCGGGTCACCTACCGGGCGGCCAACAACCCCTATATCGACAAGCGGATCATCGAGACTCGGGCCCGCTATGGGGTGCGCATGTTCGCCCCCAAGGGCGGCTCGGGCTCGCGCGGTCTGATCGAAACCCTGCAGAAGGGCGAATCGGTCACCTTTCTGAACGATCAGAAGTTCAACAGCGGGGTGGCGGCGCCCTTCTTCGGCCGCACCGTCCACACCGCCGGCGCCTCCACGCGAATCGCCCTGCGCTTTGGCGCGGTGATGCAGCCCATGTCGGTGCAGCGGTTGCCGGGCGCGCGCTTTCGAGTGGTGATGGGCGAGCCCATCGACCTCTCGAACACGGGCGATAGGGAGAGGGACGTGGAAGCCGGGGTGCGCCAGATCAACGCGTTCGTGGAAGAGCGCGTGCGCGAGCGTCCCGCCGAATGGTTCTGGGTGCATAAACGCTGGCCACGGGACGAATACGCCAAGCGGTAGATCTGGCCCCTAGATCAGGCTTCGTCCCATTCCAACTGGTCGGCGACAGGCTTGGCTGGGCCCTTGTCGGTGACCCGGCGCCTGGGTCCAAGATAGGCGGGATCGTCGCGTCGGCGGCGATCGGGACCGAAATAGCTTGAGGTGCGAACGAAGGGGCGGGGGTGATAGATCACCGCCTGAATGCGATCGAGCACCGCCTTGGCGGTCAAGGGCTTGACCACGAACTCGGTCACGCCGGCGTCGCGGGCGTCCATCACCCGAGAGCGCTCGGAGTGGCCGGTCATCATGATGATGGGCAGATAGGGATTTTTGCTGTCAGGCGCGTTGCGCACCATGCGGGTGAACTCCACCCCGTCCATCGGAAACATCTGAAAATCGACGATGGCGAGATCCGCCGGCCATTCGCGCAGCACCTTCAGCGCCTCCGACCCGTCGCGGGCGTCGCGCAGAAGCTTGACCCCGACCCCAGCCAGCACGGTGGTGACGATGGCGCGCATGTGCTGGTTGTCGTCCGCAAGCAGGACACGAAGGGATTCGAAGCCAGTCGTCATTTTCGCTCCCTATTGGTGGTATTCCATGCCTGACACCTTTTGCTTAAAGGCGCCGTAACAGCGCACCAAATTCGTCATGGCCAGGGGCTTCTCTATATTATCAGGCCTTCGGCGCCTCAGTAGCGATCATCAGGCTGGGATCGAGATTCCGATCACGCCACTTCATCCGCCAACACAGGTGCGGGCCTGTGGCGCGGCCCTTCATGCCGACCAGGCCGATGGGTTGCAGACGCCCCACGCGCTCGCCCGCTTTCACGTCCAGACGCGACTGGTGCAGGTACATGCTGATCAGCCCCTGCCCATGATCGATCAGGGTGAGGCCGCCGTCCAGATAGAGGTCCGGCTCGGCCAGCACCACCAGGCCGGGAGCCGGAGCATGGATGGGCGTGCCCACCGGGGCGGCCAGATCCACCCCGTAGTGGGGCGCCTTGGGCTCGCCGTTCAGCACCCGCTGCACCCCAAAGGGGGAGGTCCGCACCGGATGCTCCAAGGGGAGGACGAAGCCGCCCTTGAAGTCGTCGATATCGGCGCGGGAGGCGAAGGCCTTGTCCTTCAACGCCCGATCCGCCTTCTCCCTCTCGATGATGGCGGGATCTGTGGCGGTGACCATCTGCTGGGGCAGGTTGTCGATGCGCTGGATGTCGTAGGTCGCCGGCGCGATGTCAAAGCTCTGAGCCATCCAGCGGCCGGCGCGATAGACCGCGACGCTGGCGGTCCCTGGCGCATCCCGATCGAAGCCAACCACGAACAGGCCTTGCGGTGAGGCGACACCTTGGGCCTTGCCATCCACGGCGATGGGCGCGCCGGGTTCGGTCCGGCCGAACATCACTCCGCCCTGCATCAGCTTGCCGCTGTGGACGAAAGGCGCGGCCTCGTCGGCGAAGGCGCGGCTGGCCGCCAGACACACCCCGCCGCCCGCCGCTATCGCTCGTCGGCGCGTCAACCCTATTTGGGAAGCTCTTGCCACCGTTTCACCGCCTCTTCCGGTCCCGCATAGGCCTCTTGCAGTTCGGGGCTCCAGTACCGCAGCGCCTCGAGCAAAACCCGCTTGCCGGAGACGGCGCAGACCACATAACGACCGGGCTTCATGACCACGAACTCGCCGTCGCCGTAATGGACCACCGCTGGCCCGTCCATATTTCGATCGAACGCATTCATCAGGTTAGTTTAGGCCTAGCGCGGGCCGCTGGAAAGGGCCAGCGCGACCCTCGATGCGTCCATTGAGGGGCTAGAACAAACTCCCCTGTGCGCCGCCGGGCGCAGCGGGCTTTGGAACGCGCTTCACGGCGGGCCCCGCAGTCCCATCCACCACCGCGCCGCGCTCGCCGTCGGTGAACACCAGCTTGACCGCCTCGCCGGCCTTGAGGGCCGCGGCCGAGCGAACCAGGGCGCCTTCAGCCCGATGCACCCTTGCGAAGCCGCGCTGGAGGGGGCCGTTGGGGTCGAAGGAACGGCGGAGCTGATCGGTGCGGGCGAGGCGTTCGGCCAGTTGCAGCAGCCGCCGGTCCGTCGCCGCCCGCAGACGCACGCTAAATTCCGCCACCCGCTGGGCCTGCTGTCGCCGCGGCCGGTCCAGCAAGAGCGGGGAGAGGCGAGAGGAGATGCGCACCAGATCCCGCTCATGCGCCGCCGTATTGCGCGCCAGGGCGGCGCCCAGGCGCCCGGCCGCCAGATCGAAGCGCTGGCTGGCCATGCCGATGATGTCTTGCGGCTTGGGCAGGCCGCGGCTGGCGGCGGAGAGGCGGCTTCTGCGCACCTCCAGAGCGTGGTGGGTGCAGCGGGCCATGCGGTGCTCGAAGCCCAGCACTTGCGCCTTGAGTTCGGTCAAGACCGGGGTGCCCATTTCGGCAGCGGCCGTGGGGGTGGGCGCGCGGCGGTCGGAGACGAAGTCGATCAAGGTCGTGTCGGTCTCATGGCCGACGGCGGAAATCAGCGGGATGGTCCCGGCCGCCACGGCGCGGGCCAATGCCTCGTCGTTGAAGGGCCAGAGGTCCTCCACCGAGCCGCCGCCCCGGGCGACGATCAGCAAGTCTGGGCGGGGGAGGGCGCCGCCTTGCGTCCAGCTGTTGAAACCTGCGATGGCGCTCGCCACCTGCGCCGCGGCATCCGCGCCTTGCACCACCACTGGCCAGACAATCACATGGGCCGGCCAGCGGTCGCGGATGCGGTGCAGGATGTCGCGAATCACCGCTCCGGTGGGGCTGGTGATGACCCCGATCACGGCGGGCATGGGGGGCAGGGGACGCTTGCGTTCGGGGTCGAACAGTCCCTCGGCCTGAAGCTTGGCCTTCAGCCGCTCCAGCTGGGCGAGGAGGGCGCCGACCCCGGCCGGGGCCATGGTCTCGATGATCAGCTGATAGGAGGAGCGGGCCGGATAGGTGGTGATGCGGCCGGTGACGATCACCTCCAGCCCCGTCTGTGGCTGGCAGCCGAGACCGCGCACCGAACCCTTCCACACCACCCCGTCGATGGTGGCCTTGTCGTCCTTCAGGGAGAGGTAGATGTGGCCCGAGGCGTGGCGGGTGACCTTGGAGATCTCGCCGCGAATACGCACGAAACCATAGGCGTCCTCGATGGTGCGCTTCAGGGCGAAGGCCAGCTCGGAGACGGAATAGGCCTGGGCGTTGCCCTCAACCGCGCTCTCATCAAGCTTGGGTGTGGCGCCGGCGCCAGTCAGGGAATCTATATCGGTCACGGGTTGAATATAGTCGGTTCGCGCCGTTGTGCATCGCAAACCCGGCGCCTAGATATTCGCCTCGGGCGGGAGCTGTGGATAAGTGCTATGATCAAGTGGTTAGCCGTGGTGCTGGCCGTGGGCGCGATCGCGACCCCCGCTGCCGCGCAAGATGCAAATCCCCTGTCGGGTGCGTGGAAGCTGTCGGCCAAGGTGGCCAGCGTTCCGTTCAACCTGATCTGCCGGTTCGCCCAGACGGGCAGCCGGCTCGAGGGCAGCTGCGTCAAGGCTCCGGCCAACAAGACCGCCGCCTCCAACAGCGCCCCGATTCCGCTGACCGCCGGTCGCGTCGAGGGCGATCATGTAACGTTCACCCACGGCGGAAAGTTCCTGCTGAAGAGCTTTGACGTGAATTACGCGGGGGTGCTGAACGGCGACCAACTGACCGGCCGCATCGACGTGTTTGGCCACACCGGGGATTTCGTCGCCGTGCGCGACGCGGGCTGACGCCGGACGCCCATTCGAACGCCGACCGAGGGATCGGATGGGCGCGCCAGGGCGTGGGTCCGCTGGCGAATAAACGCGCAATTACATCCAGTTCGTTGATGGCATAGAGTCTGCTGGGTGGGGATATTCGTCCCGAAACGACCGTATCCGGTCCGGGGATAAAACCGCGGGACTCCGATGCGTTTCAAAGCCTTGGACGGATTTCGCGGCATTTGCGCCCTGATCGTGGCGCTTTACCATTTCCCGGTTGAAAACCACGTGCTGGGACATCGCTTCTTCCTACCCAATGGCCAGATGTTGATGGATTTCTTCTTCGTCATGAGCGGTTTTCTGATCGCCGGCGCCTATGGCGAGCGGCTGCAGGACTGGGCCGCTGTAGGCGGTTTCGCCAAGAGCCGTTTCGCGCGCCTGTGGCCCTTGCACGCGGCGACGCTGGCGGTGTTTGTCGGCGTGGAGGCGGCCAAGGCGGCGCTGGTCCCCGGCATCGGGATGCAACCGCCCTTCTCGGGCGGCAAGTCGATCCCCGCCATCGTCAGCAACCTCTTGCTGATCCACAGCTTGCACGTGCACCGGAGCCTGACCTGGAATGCGCCCAGCTGGACGGTGAGCGTGGAGTTCGCCACCTATCTGATCTTCGCCGCCTCGGTGGTGCTGTGGCCCCGGCGGCCGGTGCGGGCGGCGGCGGCGTTTGCGACCATCGCCGCCGCGGGCGTCATCCTGGTGGCTCGCAGGCTGGACGCCAACTACGACTGGGGCCTATTTCGCTGCCTCTATGGCTTCTTCTGCGGCGCGATCACCTATCGGCTGTGGAAGACCGCGTCGCTGAGGCTGACCGGCCGGCGAAAGCTCGCCACGGCGCTGGAGGCGACGGCCCTGCTGGCTGTGCTCGCCTATATTATATGCCTGGGCGGCCCGCCTTTCGGTTTCGCCGGACCCCTGATCTTCTCCGCCTTCATCTGGCTCTACGCCGCCGAGCAGGGGGCGGTGACACGGGGGCTGGGCTGGGCGCCGCTGGTGGGGCTTGGAACTATCTCCTACTCTATCTATCTGGTGCACGACCCGATCATCGTCATGAGCGCCCTCAGCCTGCGCCTTTTCGAGCGCGTCTCAGGCGTCAATTTTGCGGCGCTGGGCTATACGGGACTAGACCAGATGAGCTTCGTCAGCGGACCGTCGATGTGGACGCTCGACGGGGCGATGCTGGTCTATCTCGTGGTGGTGATCGTGGTCGCCCGCTGGACCTATCGGGTCATCGAAGGCCCAGGCCGCCAACTGTTCGACCCTCGGCCTCAGCGCGCGGCCAGGCTCGTGGCGGCGTGATTTCGGTATCGGGTCTCTGGACAATGCAAGGGTGTGTAAAGCTGTCGCAGCGCGTTCCGCCATTGCCAGACGTTAATCAATAACTGCAAGAATTCTCAGGCATGAGAGAGACAGCCTGATGAAGCCTCAGCTTAATTTTGCGCTGGACGCGAGCGTCTCCAGCACCTTTGGCGTATTGGCCTGGGAGATTGAATTGGCCAGTGCGCGCTGCCTTATGCTCGACGATATGGTTGGCGACCTCATGCTAAACCTGCCTCCCGATCAGCAGTTTCGGCTAACTCGGGGCATGCATATGATCGACCTGGTCTGCCAACAACTGACAAGTCTTTCAGCCTTCGCTCGAAATATGAGCGGTCAGGTGGCGGAAGATGTTCGCGCGCCTGTCTGCGGGGCGATAGGCGATATGACCCTTGGCGCTCTGGCTGATCGTATGTCCACGGCGCTCGGCGGAGAGGAAAAGGGTCTCGACGACGGCGCGGGGGCCGGCGATCTTGACCTATTTTAAGGGCGATAAGATGCGCCGTTTCGCGGGTGACCGACTATGAACCTAGACGCCTTAGGCCGTAGGGTGGTGATCGCCGACAATGATCGCGCTGTGCTTGAACTCATGCAAATTCGCCTGGGACTGGCGGGCTATGACACCTATGTCGAACGCACGGGAGCGACAGCCCTCGCAACCGTCCGCAGAATCCGCCCCGCTGTCTTGGTGCTCGCACTCAATCTTCCCGACCTCGATGGATTTGACATCCTAAAGGCGCTGCACCCTCGAAGTACGGACGGTGCTTTTCCAATCTTGGTAATTGGGCACAAGCTAAGCTCCGAGCACATTCAGCTTGCGATGAGTCTCGGCGCGCGCGATTGCATGGTCAAGCCGTTCTGCGGCGCCGATATTCTAGATCGGGTGGGACGTCTGCTTCGCCGCCCCGCCGCAGCCGGTCGACCTGTCGCCTTGGTGTAGCCAGTTAGGCCCCGATCGCAGCGTCATAAGCTTCCGCCGCCGCCACCCATTCGGCTTCCGCCTTGTCCAGGCGCCCTTTGCTCTTTTCGCGGCGGTCGGCCAGCTCGCGGGCCTTCAAGGCGTCGCGAGTGTAGAGGGTCGGATCGGCCAGGGCGTGGTCGAGCTCGGCCAGCTGGGCGGTGCAGCGGGCGAGGGTGCTTTCCGCCGCTTCCAGCTTGCGCTTCAGGGGGCCGGCCATGGCGGGATTGGGGACGGCCTTGGCGGGGGCGTCCTTTTCGCGCTTCACTTGTGTGGGCGCGCGGCCCACCTGTTTGGCGCGGTCGAGTACGAACTTGGCATAGTCGTCCATGTCGCCCTCGAAGGGCTTCACTCCGCCATCGGCGGCCAGCCACAGGCGGTCGGCGACCATTTCCATCAAGGAGCGATCGTGGGTGATCAGGATCACCGCCCCCTCATAGTCGTTCAGGGCGTCCAGCAACATCCGCCGGCTATCGATGTCCAGGTGGTTGGTGGGCTCATCGAGGATCAAGAGGTGCGGCGCGCTCATGGCCACGAGATTCAGCAAGAGCCGTGCCCGCTCTCCGCCCGAGAGGTTGGCGACGGTGGTCTCCTGCTTGTCGAAATTGATGCCGAATTGCGAGAGCTTGGAGCGGCGCTGGGCTTCAGAGGATTCCACCAACGCCCGGCGGATGATCTCCATCGGGGTGTCTGAGGGATCCAGGGCCTCGATCTGATGCTGGTGGAACCAGCCCACCTGCATCCTTTTGTCCCGGTGCATCTCGCCGTGCATGATCGGCAGGGCCCCGGCGATCATCTTGGCGAAGGTTGACTTGCCGGCGCCGTTGACGCCGAGGAGCCCGATGCGGTCGTCGATATCCAGCCGCAGGTTGAGCTTCCGCAGGATCGGGTGGTTGTCGTAGCCGACGCTGGCCTCCTCCAGCCGCACCAAGGGCGGGGCCAGGGCGCGCTTGGGCGAGGGGATGGTAAAGGGCGCCACCCGCTCCTCGATGGTGGTGGTGATCGGCTGCAGCTTGGCGAGGCGCTTCATGCGCGACTGGGCCTGGGCGGCCTTGGAGGCCTTGGCGCGGAAGCGGTCGACAAAGGCCTGCAGATGGGCGCGCTCGGCCTCCTGCTTCACCTTGCCAGCGGCGGCCAGGCGCTGCTTCTCCGCCCGCATCCGCTCGAAATCGTCATAGCCGCCGGTGTAGTAGTCGAGCTTGCCGTCGCGCACGTGCAGGATGGCGTCGACCGAATTGTTGAGAAGCTCGCGGTCGTGGCTGATGATGATGGCGGTGTGCGGGTACTTCTTCAGCCGCGCTTCCAGCCAAAGGGCGCCCTCCAAATCCAGGTAGTTGGTCGGTTCGTCGAGCAGCAGCACGTCGGGTTCGGCGAACAGGGCGGCGGCGAGCGCCACCCGCATCCGCCAACCGCCGGAGAACTCGGCCATGGCGCGGGTCAGGTCTTCGGTGGAGAAGCCGAGGCCGGAGAGGATTTCGGCGGCGCGGGAGGGGGCGCGGTCGGCGTCGATGTCGATCAGCCGGCCGTAGATCTCGCCAAGGCGCTCGGGCTCGGCGGTCTCCAACTCGGCCATCAGGCTGTGGCGCTCCACATCGGCGGCCAGGATGGTGTCGACAAGGCTGACGGGGGTGGCCGGATGCTCCTGGTCCACCGTGGCCATGCGGGCGGTGCGGGGCAGGGTAATCTCGCCGCCGCCGGGGTGCAGCTCGCCCTTGATCAGCTTGAACAGGGTGGATTTGCCCACCCCATTGCGGCCGACCAAGCCCACCTTGGCGCCGGGCGGAATCGCCACGGTGGCGTGGTCGAAGAACTTGCGACCCCAGGCCGTGAATTCCAGTTCGTTGATCTGCAGCATGGGGACGGAGACTTTAGGGGAGGGCGACCTTGGCGGGGCGGGGAGCGGCGGCTATAAGCCGCGCGACCTCCGAAGGCCATTCTAAAACGGCCCTTCACCCAAGCCCTACCCCAAGCAAAGAAGAATTCCATGACCGAACGCACCTTCTCGATCCTGAAGCCGGACGCGACCCGCCGCAACCTGACCGGCCAGATCAACGCCGTGATCGAGGCCGCCGGTCTGCGCATCGTGGCGCAAAAGCGCATCCACCTGACCGACGCTCAGGCCAAGAAGTTCTACGAAGTGCACAAGGACCGCCCCTTCTACGGCGAACTGGTCGGCCAGATGACCGCCGAGCCGGTGGTGGTGCAGGTGCTGGAAGGCGAGAACGCCGTCGCCGCCTACCGCGACGTGATGGGCGCCACCAACCCCAAGGACGCCGCCGACGGCACCATCAGGAAGCTCTTCGCCCTGTCGATCGGCGAGAACTCCGTCCACGGTTCGGACAGCCAGGACAACGCCGCGATCGAGATCGCCCAGTTCTTCACCGACGCCGAAATCGTCGGGTAATCTACCCTTTTGTCATCCCGGACAGCCCGCAGGGCTGATCCGGGACCCAGAGGTTCACGCTTGCGATCTGGGTCCCGGCTCTACGGCCGGGATGACAGGTTGCGGTCAGCCCTCCACCATCTCCGCCGCCGCTTTCGCCAGGCTGGCCGGGTAGAGCTTGTGCTCCTGGGCCAATACCCGCGCCGAGAGCGCATCCTCATCATCACCGGACAGGATCGGCACGCGGGCCTGACCTAGCACCGGGCCTTCGTCCACCCCCTCGGTCACCCAATGCACCGTGCAGCCGGCCTCAAGGTCCCCGGCCGCCAGGGCGCGGGCGTGGGTGTGCAGGCCGGGGTATTTGGGCAGGAGGCTCGGGTGGATGTTCAGCATCTTGCCCGCCCAGGCGCCGGTAAGGAAGGGCGTCAGGATGCGCATGTAGCCGGCCAGCGCCACCAGCTCGATCCCGCGCTCGCGCAAAGCCGCGTCGATCAAAGCCTCATGCGCCGCACGGTCCTTGCCGAAGGGGCGGTGGTCGATGGCCAGGGTCTCGATCCCGGCGGCGACGGCGGTCTTCAGGCCAACCGCTTGCGGATCGTTGGAGAAGACCAGGGCAATCTCGGCCGGATAGGCTGGATCCTTGGCCGCCGCGATCAGCGCCTCCATGTTGGAGCCGCGTCCGGAGATGAAGACGGCGGTTTTCACCCGCTTCATTGAGCCGCCAGCTCGCCGATGACGAAGGCGTCTTCACCGGCGTCCAGCAGGGATTCCAGCACCGCCGGGGCGTGCTCGGGGCTGGCGATCAGGATGAAACCCACCCCGCAGTTGAAGGTGCGGCGAAGCTCGTGGTCGGAAACGCCGCCGACTTCCTGCAGCCAGGCGAACACCGGCGGTAGGGGCCAGGCGTTCCAGTCGATCTTGGCGTGAAGGCCCTCGGCGATGGCGCGGGGCGGGTTTTCGATCAGGCCGCCGCCGGTGATGTGGGCGCCCCCCTTGATCAGCTGGCCGCGGATCAGGGGCAGGATGGATTTGACGTAGATGCGGGTGGGGGCCAGCAGGGCCTCGGCCAATGTCATACCTGTGGCGAAAGGCGCGGGCGCATCCCAGCCAAGGCCCGAGCGCTCTACGATCTTCCTGATCATCGAATAGCCGTTGGAGTGGGGGCCCGAGGAGCCGATGCCGATCAGAACGTCCCCGGCCTTTTGACCGTCGAGGTCCGGCAGCACCCGGTCGCGCTCCACGGCCCCCAAGGAAAAGCCCGCCAGGTCGTAGTCGCCGCCGGCGTACATGCCGGGCATTTCCGCCGTCTCGCCGCCCACCAGCGCCGCACCGGCCTGACGGCAGCCTTCTGCGATGCCGGCGACCACCGACGTCGCCACGGCGATGTCGAGCTTGGAGGTGGCGTAATAGTCGAGGAACAGCAAAGGCTCGGCGCCCTGGGCCAGCAAGTCATTCACGCACATGGCCACCAGATCGACGCCCACCCGGTCGTGGCGGCCGGTCTCAATGGCGATCTTCAGCTTGGTGCCCACCCCGTCGGTGGTGGCCACGATCAGGGGGTCCTTGAATCCCGCCGCCTTCAGGTCGAACAGGGCGCCGAAGCCGCCGAGACTCGCTTCCGCGCCAGGGCGGCGGGTGGATTTGGCCAAGGGTTTAATGGCTTCCACCAAGGCGTCGCCCGCATCGATATCCACGCCCGCTTGCGCATAGGTGAGGCCCCCCGGAACGGGAACGTGACGGTCGGTCATGGGGCGCCTTTGGATAGGTGGAGAAATTTCGCCCCCTTCTACTGGCGGCGAAGCGGGCTATAGCTACCCCATGACACCGATCACGGACAACGCCGCCCTTGTCGCTTTTTGCCAAAAGCTCCAGAACGCCCCCTTCATCGCCGTGGACACCGAGTTCATGCGCGAGACCACCTACTGGCCTTTGCTGTGCCTGATCCAGGTCGCGGGCCCGGATGACGCCGCCTGCATCGATCCTTTGGCGGAGGGCCTCGACCTCGCGCCGCTGCTAAAGCTTCTGGGCGACGAGAGGATCGTCAAGGTGTTCCACGCCTGTCGCCAGGACGTGGAAATCTTCCATAACCTTGGCCAGATCCCGAGCCCCCTGTTCGACACTCAAGTGGCGGGCATGGCGGCGGGCTTTGGCGACCAGATCGCCTATGACGCCCTGGTGCGCCAGATGCTGAAGATCGAGGTGGATAAGTCCAGCCGCTTCACTGATTGGTCGCGCCGGCCCTTGTCGGAAAACCAGCTGGTCTATGCTTTGGGCGATGTAACGCACCTGGCCAAGCTTTACCCCAAGCTGAAGGAGCGGCTTGAGCGAGAAGGGCGGCTCACCTGGGTGGCCGAGGAGATGAAGACCCTTAGCAACCCCGCCACCTATGACGTGGACCCGGAAAAGGCCTGGAAACGGCTGAAGCCGAGGAAGTTCACGCCCAAGTACCTAGCCGTGTTCAAGGGCGTCGCCGCCTGGCGCGAACGCACCGCCCAGCAGCGCGACCAGCCGCGCGGTCGCATTCTCAAAGACGAAGCGATGGACGAGATCGCCACCCAGGCCCCGACCGACGCCGATGGGCTGAACCGGCTGCGGAGCGTTCCCAAGGGCTTCGCCGGCTCCAAATTCGGCCCCGACCTGATCGAGGCGATTCGTGAAGCCCTGAAAGACCCGGAAGCCTACGCCCCGGTGATCGAGCGCGCCCCGCCCCCGGCCCAGGGCCAGGGCGCGGTGGTGGAGCTTTTGAAGGTGCTGCTGAAAGCCCGCTCGGAAGACGCCGGCGTGGCCTCAAAACTGATCGCCACCGTCTCTGACCTGGAGAAGATCGCCAATGACGACAAGGCGGCGGTGGAAGCCCTGACCGGCTGGCGCAAGGAGCTGTTCGGCGCCGACGCCCTGCGCCTGAAGCGCGGCGAGCTGGCCCTGGTCTTGGATGGCGCGCGGGTGAAGGTGGTGGAGACGGCGGCGAGCTGAGGTCCTCAACGCATCCGGATTTTCAGCATCAGGCCAAGGGCTGAGGCCAGCTGCACCGCCCGCTTGTTGACCTGCTCGCCGAGGAGGATGTCGGCGGACGAGGCCTTCACAGTCAGCAGCAGTTCGCCCTTGCTTTGCGACAGGGTCGATCCGGCCAGCAGCACGGCGCTGCGGCCTGAAAGCTCGCAGCCCAGCCGCAGGGCGGCGCCCAGGGCCCGGGCCCGGGCCAATTGTTCGGCGGTCAGCAATTTGCCGACGGCGCCCGGCTCGGGATTGGCGGTGAGGGCGGTGTAGCGATTGAACACCACGATGGCCAAAAAGGCGCGCTCTGGGTGACTCTGCCCGGCGATGGGCGCGCGCAACACCAGATCGAAAGCCAGATCAGCCCGGTGATCGGGGTGCAGGTGGGCGCCCAGGGTCGCCAGCCGGCAGGCGGCGGCCAGGAGCACGCGTTGGCGCGCCTCATCGAACAGCGGCGGCAGGCTGGACCACAGCGGCGTCAGCCAGGCCTCCAACGCCGGCGCAAAGTCTTCGGAGGTGGCGTCCCGCCCGGTCAGGGTGGCGCAGCCTTCGACTAAAGGGTCGCGGGCGCGCACGTCCGGGCTCATGGAATCCAGCAACAGCCCTTCTCGCACCCCATAGGCGGAGATGGCCACCCGTTTCACCCCGAGCCGCTCGATCAAGGCCAGGAGCACCACGGCGGCGGAGGGCAGGGTCTCGGCCCGCTTCTTCGAAAGGCCCGGAATGCGTTCCAGGGAGGTCTTCGATTGGCGGGCGACGAAGCGGGCGACATCCAGGGCGTCTGCGGCGCTCATCTCATATTGCTGCACCACCTGCAGCGGATAGGCGCCGGCGTTCATATGCACCAAAGCCAGGTTTCGCCAGGCGCCGCCGACGGCGTGGAAAACCTCGGTCTGAAAGCGCGCCGCCACCGGGGCGATGACCGCCGAGACGGTGCGCCCGACGGCGTCCACGTCGAATGGGCGCGTCAGGTTAAGGGCGAAGGGGCCGAGCGGCAGGGTGACCCCGTCGCCAGGCGTCCCGTGATCAAGCCGGGTCAGCTCCAGGCTGGAGCCGCCGAGGTCGCCGACCACGCCGCTGGCGCCGGGATTGCCGGCGGCGACGCCGAGGGCGGCGAACCGCGCTTCATCTTCGCCCGAGAGCACCCGCAGCCGAAAACCGGTCTCGCTGCGCACCCGGCCGATGAAGTCCATGCGGTCGTGGGCGTCGCGCACGGCGGCGGTGGCGGCGGTGTAGATCTCGTCGGGGCGCACCCCGTCCAGCACCGAGCGGAAGCGGCGAAGGGCGCCCAGGGCTGAGGTGACGCCGTCGGGCGCCAGGCGACCGGTCTCCGCCATGTCGCGGCCAAGGCCGGCCAGCACCTTCTCGTTGAATACGGTCCAGATCGCCCGGCCCTCGACGCGATAGAGCACAAGGCGGATGGAGTTGGAGCCGACGTCGATGACCGCGACGTCGCGAACTGATCTCATACTAACGCCGCACACCCACGTGATCGAAGGCGCGGGGCAGGTTCTTCACCCCGCGACCGCGGCCGGACAGGCTGGGATTGGTCATGAAGTAATCATGGGCGGAGAAGGGCTTTTTGACGGAGGCGAGGTCGAATCGGCGGTAGGAGCCGTCCGATTCCAGATACCAGCTTTGCGCCTCGTCGTTGAGGTTGGCGACCATGATCTGGTTCAACACCTGTTGATGCACCGTGGGGTTTTCCACCGGCACCAGGGATTCCACCCGGCGGTCGAGGTTCCTCGGCATCCAGTCGGCCGAGGAGATGTAGACGCGGGTATGGGCGCTCGGCATTGGGTGGCCGTCGGCGAAACAGACCACGCGGGAGTGCTCTAAAAACCGCCCGACGATCGACTTGACGTGGATGTTCTCAGAAAGGCCCGTCACTCCCGGGCGCAGGCAGCAGATGCCGCGGATCACCAGATCGATCTGCACCCCGGCCTGGCTGGCCTCATAGAGGGCGTCGATGATTTCAGGATCCACCAGGGCGTTCAGCTTGGCCCAGATGCCGGCGGGCAGGCCCGCGCGGGCGTTCTCCGCCTCCTTGGCGATGGAGCGGATCAGAGTGGGCTTCAGGCTGACAGGGGAGAAGGAGAGCTTCTCCAGCGCCTCGGGCTTGGCGTAGCCGGTGATGAAGTTGAACACCTTGGAGCTGTCGCGGCCATAGGCCGGATCGCAGGTGAAGAGGCTAAGATCGGTGTAAATCCGGGCCGTGATCGGATGATAGTTGCCGGTGCCGAAGTGGCAGTAGGTCTTTAGCTGATCTCCCTCGCGGCGCACCACGATGGAGAGCTTGGCGTGGGTCTTATATTCCACAAAGCCATAGACCACATGCACGCCGGCGCGCTCCAGATCGCGGGCCCATTTCAGATTGGCGGCCTCGTCGAAGCGGGCCTTCAGCTCGATCAGGGCGACCACGTTCTTGCCGTTGTCCGCCGCCTCGATCAGGGCGGCGACGATGGGGCTGTCGTGGCTGGTGCGATAGAGGGTCTGCTTGATGGCCAGCACATTGGGGTCGCGGGCGGCCTGGCGCAGGAACTGCACCACCACGTCGAAGCTCTCGAACGGGTGGTGGACCAATATGTCCTTCTCGCGGATGGCGGCGAAGCAGTCGCCGCCGTGGTCGCGGATGCGCTCGGGGAAGCGCGGCTCATAGGGCTTGAACTTCAGGTCCGAGCGATCGTCGGGGATGATCTGGGTCAGCTGGGCGAGGCCCAGCATGCCGTTGACCAGCATGACGTCGCCGACAAAGGTGTGCACATAGGTGGCCGGGTCGAAGAGCGAGCCGTCGAGGCTGAAGCGGCGGTCCTGGACCAGCAGGGGCACCTCA